>JASLMQ010000267.1 GCA_030746455.1 Candidatus Latescibacterota bacterium | reverse complement strand
AGCCCGATGATGGTCTGATGCAGGAGCACGTGGTTGAGCACGCTCCCCAGGGAGTACCGCGTGTCCTCCCGGGCAACCGCGTCCTCGATCGCCTCGCTGATGGCGATGCCCAGGCTCCCCGGCGTGTCGGGCATCTCGGCCAGGATCTTCTTCCCGGCCTCGGTCTCGGTGCTCGGGCTCGGGATGCAGTTCGCCCCCCACACGGCCATCATCGTCTTCCGGTAGGGCTTCTGCTCGAAGCTGATCCGCACCATGTAGACCTTGCACTCCAGGCCGTAGAGGTTGCAGGCAAAGGCCAGGGCGCTTCCCCACTGGCCCGCCCCCGTCTCCGTCGTGATCCGCTTGATGCCGAATTCCTTGTTGTAGTACGCCTGGGCGACGGCCGTGTTGGGCTTGTGGCTGCCCGGCGGCGAGACGCCCTCGTTCTTGTAGTAGATCTTCGCCGGGGTATCAAGCGCCTTCTCCAGTGCACGGGCGCGGTAGAGAGGGGACGGCCGCCAGAGCAGGAGCTTCTCCAGGACGCCATCAGGAATGTCGATCCACCGCTCCTGACTGACCTCCTGCTCGATCAGGTTCATCGGGAACACGGGGGCCAGGTCCTCCGGGCCCACCGGCTCCATCGTGGCGGGATGCAACGGAGGCTGCATTCCAGTCGGCAGATCGGCAGCAATGTTGTACCACTGCTTTGGAATCTCGCTCTCTTCCAATACGATCTTCGTGTCCGACATGGCTACCCTCCCAGAAGTTCGCGGAGTTTGCGCCCGATATCGGGCTGTCGCATCAGGCTTTCGCCAACGAGTACTGCATCGATGCCGGCATCGCGTAGCCGAACGACGTCCTCCCGCGTGCGGATGCCGCTCTCGCTCACCTTCACCAGATCGTCGGGGATCTGTTCGACCAGCTTGAGCGTGGTGTCCAGATGGGTCTCGAACGTCCGCAGGTCCCGGTTGTTGATACCCACGATTCGGGCCCCGCTGTCCATCGCCGTCCTCGCCTCCTCCTCTGTGTGGATCTCCACCAGCGCATCGAGCCCGATCTCCCTGCACAGCTCGAGGTGGCTCGCGATCTCTTCGGGTGTCAAAATAGCCACGATGAGCAGAACCGCCGCGGCCCCCAGGCTCCTCGCTTCGTAGATCTGATACGGATCGACGGTGAAGTCCTTCCTCAACACGGGAAGGCCGACGATGCTGCTGGCCTCGGTCAGGTAGGCATCACAGCCTTGGAAGAACCGCTCATCCGTCAACACCGAGAGAGCGGAGGCCCCCCCCTCCTCGTAGATCTGGGCGATCTCAGAGGGATCGAAGTCCTCGCGTATCATCCCCCTCGAAGGCGACGCCTTCTTGATCTCCGCGATCACGGCAGCTTCTGAGCCGCAGGTCAGCGCCTCGCACAGAGAGGTCGGCATCGGTGTGGTCTCACAACGAGCACGTACCTCTTCCAGAGGCATCCGCTGCCGCCGCTCGGCCACGAACGTCCGCTTGTAGGCCACGATCTCGTCAAGAATGCTCGACATCCCCTTGGTCGCCGGTTCTCCCCTGCTCTTCTCTGTGGCCCCTGCCTGCACTGAGTAGGCGTCGAAAAGACGCCGTACCGAAGTGTGCCCTCGGTGATGTAGACGTCCCCACCTCAGAGCCTATCCCTGGCTCGCCTCTTTCAGCTGTTCGAGCTTCCCCATCGCCTTCCCGGAATCGATCGACTCCCTGGCGGCCTCGAGCCCGGCCCCCATGTCCTCCGCCGCGCCGCCGACCAGAATGGCCGCACCGGCGTTGAGCAACACCACATCGCGTTTGGGGCCGGAATCGCCCTTCAGCACCGAGAGGGCCATCTCCGCATTCGCATCCGCATCCCCACCCTTGAGGTCGCCCGCTTCGCATCGGGTGAAGCCGAAACACTCCGGCGAGATCTCGTAGGAGTTCACGGCCCCGTCGCGGAGCTCGCTCACCTGCGTGCGCTCCGCCAGGGCGATCTCGTCGAGACCGTCCAGGCCATGCACCACCAGCGCGTGCTCCGATCCGAGCCGGCCCAGTACCTGGGCCAGCGGCTCCGTGAGCGCCTCGCTGTAGACCCCGATAAGCTGCCTCTGGGCACCCGCCGGGTTGGTGAGGGGCCCCAACACGTTGAAAACCGTTCGGATGCCCATCTCCCGCCTCGGGCCGATGGCGTATTTCATCGCCCCGTGCAGCGCCGGTGCGAAGAGGAACCCGATGCCGACCTCATCGAGGCAGCGGCTGACAACCTCGGGCGACGCTTCGATGTTCACGCCCAGCGTCTTGAGCACGTCGGCGCTCCCGCACAGGCTCGAGGCGGCGCGGTTCCCGTGCTTCGCCACGCACAGGCCGGCACCGGCCACCACGAACGAGGCCACGGTGGAGATGTTGAACGTGCCCGAATGGTCGCCCCCGGTGCCGCAGGTGTCCACCACCACGTCGTGTCGGGTCTGGATGGGTGTGACCTTCTCCCGCATTACCTGAGCGGCACCCGCGATCTCCTCGACCGATTCCCCCTTCAGCCGGAGGGCCACGAGGAAGGCCCCGATCTGCGCGTCGGTGGCCTCTCCCGACATGATTTGATTCATCACGTCCACGGTGGCGCCATGCCCGAGGTCCTTCCCCTCGATCAGATCTGCAATCGCTTCTTGGATCGTCATATCCCGCTCCAGCCTTGGATGTGTCCTGTCGGTTGCGTCTCGCCCCTCCCCGCCTGGGCCTAGCCTCGGAACGTCAGAACCTTACCACAGATGAACACGGATTAGCACCGATGGGGAAGCACCAGAACCCGGTGAGCCAAGTCCCAAACCATATCTCTGCAAGCCTACCCGGAGGTGCACTCACGTGAAGCCTCGTATTGCCTGAGGTCAGGTGAAGCTTCTCTTGTGTCCGGCGTCGTCCGTCAAAGCACACGGTCCCTCGTTGCCCGCGTCGCCAGGTCCTTGCACCTCCAGATCAGTGTCCATCTGTGCTCATCTGTGGTTCCGCTTTGTTGTTTCGACCCTAGGCGTCGAGGAAGTTCTTTAGAAGACGCTTGCCCTCTGTCGTCAGGATCGACTCGGGATGGAACTGAACGCCCTCCACGGGAAGCTCCCGGTGGCGGATCCCCATCAGCGTTCCGTCCTTCGTCTCAGCCGAGATCTCCATACAATCAGGAAGGCTTTCACGCTCGACCACGAGCGAATGGTAACGCGTGGCCACGAAAGGCTGGGGCAGGTCCCTGAAGACGGTCTTGCCGTCGTGCCACACCTCCGAGACCTTGCCGTGCATGATGGCGGAGGCGCCAACCACCTGCCCTCCGAACGCCTGTCCGATCGCCTGATGCCCCAGGCAGACCCCCAGAATGGGCACCCGGCCGGCAAAGGCCTGGATGACATCCACCGAGATGCCCGCCTCGTTGGGGGTGCACGGTCCCGGCGAGATCACGATCTTGTCGGGTTCCCGCGCCTCGATCTCCTTCAGGCCGATCCGATCGTTCCTGTGGACCTCGAGCTTGGCCCCCAGCTCGCCGAGGTACTGCACGAGGTTGTAGGTGAAGGAGTCGTAGTTGTCGATCATAAGGATCATCGCCAGATCCTCTTCGGTACCACGGGCCCGGAGACTAGGCGTACTCGCCGCGCTCCGCTGCTTCCACCGCCCGAAACAGGGCCTTCGCCTTGTTAACGGTCTCCTCGAATTCCCTCTCGGGAACCGAGTCGTAGACGATTCCGCCGCCTGCCTGCACGTAGGCCCTTTTCCCCTTCACCATCATCGTTCGTATCGCGATGCAGGTGTCCATGTTCCCCGAGAAATCGAAGTACCCCACGGCGCCGGCATAGGGGCCGCGTCGGGTCGGCTCCAGCTCGTCGATGATCTCCATGGCCCGGATCTTGGGTGCCCCCGAAACCGTCCCGGCCGGGTAGCAGGCGAACAGTGCGTCCAGGGAATCCACGTCCTCCCTGAGCCGACCCTCCACGTTCGACACGATGTGCATCACGTGGGAGTACCGCTCGATCACCATCTGCTCCGTGACGCGCACCGTGTCGTATTCGGAAACACGGCCCACGTCGTTTCGCCCGAGATCGACCAGCATGATGTGCTCGGCCCGCTCCTTCTCGTCGCCCAGCAGCTCGGCCTCCAGCGCCTGGTCTTCCTCCTCGGTCTCTCCCCGTCTGCGGGTTCCCGCAATGGGACGAACCTGCACGACCCCTTCCTCGACGCGTACCAGAAGCTCCGGTGAGGTCCCCACGAGCTTGAGGTCGCCCAGGTCCAGGTGGAACATGTAGGGTGACGGATTCACGACCCGCAGCATGCGGTAGATGTCGAGCGACCCGACCGTCACATCGGTCTCGAACCGCTGCGACAGCACCACCTGCAGGATGTCGCCAGCCACGATGTACGACCTGCACCGCCGGACCTTCTCGAGGTAATCTGCCTTCGGCGTGTTCGACCTCACCTCACAGGCACCCGTCCCCGTCTTCTGCGTGAGAACAGCGGGCCCCCTGAGGGCGTCCTCGAGAAACGCGATGCGGTCGACTGCCTCCCGGTAGCTCGTCTCCAGATCGCCCGCGGTATGGACGCTTGCGATCAGGTGAATCACGTGCTGGATGTTGTCGAAGGCCAGAAGCGAATCGAAGAACAGCAACACGACATCGTCGAGGCCCAGATCGTCTTCCGTGTCGTCCGGGATGTCCTCCGTCAGGCGAACCGCGTCATAGCCCACGTACCCGACCGCGCCCCCGGTGAACCGGGGGAGGCCCTCGACGTGCACGGACCGGTATCGCGCCAGCAGCTTCCGCAGTTCGGCGATGGGCTCGCCCGTGTAGCGTTCCGTAGGGCCCTCTCTGAGATCCTCGATCGTGATCTCCTGGCCGCGACTTCTGAAGATCAGGAACGGATCCACGCCGAGGAAGGAATACCGGCCGATCTTCTCCCCCCCCTCAACGCTCTCAAGGAGGAACGAGAGCCGACCCCTGGCACGGAGCTTCAGGTAGGCCGATACGGGGGTCTCCGTATCTCCCAGAATGTCCCGGAAGATCGGTACGAGTCCCCGGCCGTCTGCAAGGCCTTGGACCTTCTCGAATTCAGGTCGGATCAAGGTGGACCTCTGTGCAGGTAACTGCAGGAATTCCATCCAGATAGAAGGCCATAATAACCCATACGGCCGCGTTTTGTCAAGGGATTTCCAGCCGCCACGAAAAGGGCCGTGAGCAGATGCCCACGGCCTGATCTCCGGTCCACTGTTGGAAACGTCAAATGAGACGTGGGCATACAACGCTCTGGCGCACCTGGCGGTAATACCAGTAACGCCAGGGGCTTCGCCTCGTAAAGCCGTTGTATGCGGAAGTCATCACGTCGATCGTCCTCAACAGATCCGGATCGCCTGATTTTCGCCGGTTGTCATAGATTACAGAAACAGGCCTCGGCTGTCAACCTCTTTTCCATTCAGGCAGGCACAGCCCACGCCCGGATACAACCGGCGGCATAGCCGGGATCTGGCATCTGGCCTCCCATCAACCCAGAGCCTCCAGATCATCCGCCACATCCCCCAGACCCAGCTCTTCCAGGGTCTTGCGTTTGGGGATCCCTCGTTCGTCCCACCCCATCAGCCGGTAGTAGTTGGCCAGCATCTGGTCCCAGACGGACTGAATGCCCACGCCGGCGGCCGGTCCGTCGATCGGGGTCGATCCGTAGCGCATGGACGGTGCATCCAGCTCGGGTGGAATCCCGTGGCGGATATTGAAGGCCCGGAGCCGGTTCACGGCCCGGAGGCCCACGCGCATGGCCTCGTCCACCCCCATGTCCCAGCCGGTTGCAGCGCGCACGGCATCCGCCAGATAGGGAACGTCGGTCCGCACGGTGAACCGGCACACGCCCAGAGAGTCCTCGAAGATCATGGCCCCCTTGGCTCTGGCGGTGAACGTGCTCACCTCCTCGGGCGAAAATGCGTCGGGAAGCGCATCGATGCCGATCGCCTTCAGGGCGTCCTGGGGCATGTTCGCCGTCGGCCCCGTTTCCATCGTGCCCGTATTCGAGGTCGCGGTGTCGAACATCTCGGGCCACCGGCTACGATGGTCGTGGCCCCGCGGCGTGTTCCCCTTCTTGGTGTGCACCGCGAACTTGACCGCCTCGCCCCCAATCTCCTCGGCCGCCCGCATTGCGCCCTCGGCGAACAGATTGCCGACACCCTCGCGACGGGCCATCTTGTCCATCAGCGACTGGACCGCATCCACGTTGCCCCAGCTCATGTCCAACCCGTCGAACTGCTCCCGGGTGAGAACGCCCTTGTCATAACACTCCATGGCCAGGCCCAGCACCCATCCCATCTCGTTGTTCTCGAATCCGAGTCGGTCGCACTCGTTCGACAGGACGATGGCCTCATCCACGTCCGTGTTGCCAATGGCAGGGCCGAAGGCCGCGAATTGCTCGTACTCCGGTTCCTCCCCCACGTATCCCTTGTGCCGTCCCCGAGGTATGGTGAACGTCGTGCAATGCTGGCAGCTGCACGCCCAGCAGTTGTGCCGTCCCGTGACGTAATGCTCCTGCAGATACGGCCCGTCCCACTCCTCGACCTTGTCGGCGGTGATGTCGTAGATGTTCGTGGTGTAATTCTTCACCGGAAGGATGCCGCCCCCGCCCTGGACATCCCTGGCAACCGCCCGAAGTGTGCCCCACCGGTGGATCCCTTCCCGGGCAACCGGATCTTCGACGATCCGATCGTGCAGCTTCCGCGCCACCTCCGCCAGGGCCTGTGCATCGTGAACGTCAACCTGATTCTGGCCGCGCTGTGCGACAATCGCCTTCAGTCCCTTGGCGCCCATCACAGCGCCCGTGCCGTTGTGGCCCGCCACGTGGCCGCGGTCGCCGATGATGCCCGCGAAACGGGCCCTGTTCTCACCGGCGGGGCCGATCCCGAACACGCTGACCTGGCGCTCGTCGGCGCCCAGCTCTTCGACGATGCGGTCGATCATGTCCCACGTGTCGACACCGGCGAGGTGACCCGCGTCCCGAACCTCTGCCTCTCCATCGTGGATGTGCAGACAGCACAGGCTCGAGGCCGCCCCCTGGATGACCACGCCATCGTAGCCGTTCGAGCGCAAGAAGGCGCCGAGGAAGCCGTTGGCCTGCGAGGTCACCGCGCCGTTGGTCATCGGGCCCTTGGTCACAACCGAGATCGTGCCCGATCCGTTTACGCGCGTTCCCCCGAGCGGTCCGGACGCCACGATGAGCCGGTTCTCCGGATCCGACCAGCCGACCTCCGGGCCCACCTCCTCGTAGAGCACCTTCGTGCCGTAGCCCGTGCCGCCCACGCATGCCCGGTGGGTTTCCTCATCCAGCTGATCGGACCAGATCCGACCTTCCGACAGGTCAACCCGCAGGTACCTGCCGCCACCTGCCCTACCGTTCGCTGCAGCCATGATCCCCCCAAGATGGACCAGCTCCGGCCCGAGGCCGGCTCTAACCTCCAGTATAGGCCGGAAGAATCCTGACGGTGTCTCCGGCACGCAC
>JASLMQ010000266.1 GCA_030746455.1 Candidatus Latescibacterota bacterium | reverse complement strand
CGTTCATTCCGTTGCGCGTGATCGGCTTCACGTGCGCGAGCCCGGCCTCGCGAAGCAGCGCGGGCACGATCGACCGGCCGGCCCCGTGGTAGGCGCAGTAGCCGATGCGCAGGGGATCGTCCGAGATGGCCTGCGTCTGGCTCAGATCGGAACGGACCAGGAACTGCTTGATATGGTTCTGGTGCGGATCCAGGATGTTGATTCGACAATCCTCACGCGCAACGTAATCGAAGCCCTCGGCCTCCTCCCGTCCCCCCAGGAAGTAAAGCTTCCCTTCCGGTGCCTCCGACAGCGGGCAGAGCTTGATGTCCGCCGTCGTCGCGTGCGCGATGAACGCGTTGTACATCTCGTCCCGATCCTTGGGATCGAACTGGGATCCGTTGCCGCACGAGAGCTTGAACCCGTTGTAGCGGTAGTCGTTGTGGCTCGCCGAGATCAGGACCCCGAGCTGAGCCTTGATCTTCTCGTATGGAATCGCGTAAGTCACGACGGGATAGGGGCAGGGCTGGTCGAAGAGGTGGACCGTGTATCCGTACGCGAGGAACAGCTCGGCGATGCACGTGGCGAAATCACCCCCCCGGACCCGGCTGTCGTAGCCGATCACGATCCGGTCGAACGCCGGCTCCCTCGTCCGACCGTACTTCGCGACGCCGGCGGACGTGAGCAGGAGCACCACATTGTTGAGCGTGTTGGGGCCCTTGAGGATGGGCGCGTCGATTCCCTCTTCCTTGAGACGTTCGATCGATTCTCTATCGAACCCCATCACCCCTCGGATTCCCGCCGTACCGAAGCGCATCTTGCGCCGGAAGGCATTCACCAGCGTTTCCCAGTCCTCCGCCTCGATCGCGACCGCGATGCCCTCCTTCAGCCGGGGAGAGACCACATCGATGTGCGGGTCGGACAGCCACTCCCGCAGGTTGGGAATCGTCTCCTCACACGCGGAATCGTGCTGCTGACGGTTGATCGATCCGTCGGCCAGTGCAGTCCCCAGGTAGTCGGCCACGCCCTTTCCGGCGCTCTCCAGCAATCTGCCGTAATCTAGCTTCGCCATGTTCCTCCGCCCATCCTTGCCGGTTCACGGGTTCACGACAGCACGAATGCCCCCGCACCGTCCACGGGTACGTGCCGTACCACGCCCTCGGTGTAGTAGTCGGCCGGTATGAAGAGCATCTGGCGCGAAGCCCTGCCTTCCGCGAACAGGGCGTTGATACGGTTCCGGATCTCGTCTGCGGCCCCTATGTCGGCCGCATCCATGGCTTCCTTTGCCGCGCGCTTCCGTCCGACGATGTCTTGCACGAGCTCGACGACCCGGCCGTGCTCGGCCGCGCCGAGGAGATCCACCAGCTCGGTGCTGTGCGTGATCCACGCGATCTCATCGTCCTCCAGGGCCTCGTAGTAGTCCGAGACCAGCGCGTCCCCGACGGCCTTCAGCGTTGCATCGTCCTTCCGGACGATGGCCAGCACGATGCCGCCGAAACCGGCGCCGGTCAGCGATGCACCGACCACCCCTGGCGTTCTGCGGAGGACCTCGACGATACGGTCGAGCTCGAGGCTGCTGCAATTGTAATTGCCCGGCTGACGCGCCAGCTCGGCGCCCTTTTGCCGCTCCGGATCGCTGCTCGCCAGATCTGCGAGCAGCCCGTCGAGGTACCCATCTGTCACCTGGTTGTCCGTATACGGGGTGGCGCGCATGTCGGCGTCGAACTCGAAGAGACGGTCGCCGTCCTGCCCGATATACATCAACTCCCCGGCCTCGGCGATGTTGCTCTCGCGAATCAGCCGGGCGAAGGCGCGGCTCCGCTCCGATTCCGCGATGCCCCAGAGGCCCGGCCCGCGAACCATAAGATACTCGGGGTAGCGCCCGAGCTGGCCAAAGAAGCGGCCAAGGAGGTTTTCGACCATCTGGGGGTGCCTGGCCTTGAGCTCGTCGATGCTCGCGCGCTCGGGCAGCGCGCGCAGGATCCGGTAGATCAACCCGGACCCGAAGTCCTCTGTCGTGATCTGTCCGAGGTACTCGATCCCGTCGATCAGGTCCTGCTTTTCGCCCATCTGCGCCATAGCGTCCTTGATCAGCGTCAGAGCCATGCTGTAGCTGAACATCGTCTGATTGTAGGCGAAGAGCTGTTCGGCGGACTTGATCGAGGTCTTGTAGGAATTCACGATCAGGATCTGATGGTCTGCCGGGAACTCGATATACTCCGGCTGGAGCTTCTCCACGCTCAGGAACGGCGTGTGGACGATGGTCCCGTAGCGGCCCAGGAGCATCGCGCCGTGGTCGCCGAAGCCGCCCCGGGTGCCCACGTACCACTCGCCCTGTCCCAGCAGGATGACCAGCTCCTTCCGACCCATGTCCAGCTGGTTGACGGCGGCATACCCCAGTGCGGAGGCAACGACCATAGCCGAGGACGAAGACATCCCCCCGACGATGGGGATGTCGCCGCTGCACATCACGTTCATTCCCGAGAGCTTGCGCTCGCCCACGTGATGCTGCAGCACCAGCACGGCGGCCTTCAGGTAGTTCGACCAGTCCCCGCGGGCGGATTCGACCTGCCGTCTGACCCCTTCGCTCTCGATGTAGCCCACCCAGTTGCCCCAGTTGCCCCGCGCGATCTCCTCGGAGACCCGGAAAGACCGGGGTGGAAAGCGCGCCGCGTCCGCGCTATGGACCACCACCTGGTCGTCCATGCGGCGCTCCACGACCATGATGATCTCACGCCCGTGCGGCAGGTAGTTCGGTGAGGCGTGCTGCATCTCGGAGTGCATCCCACGCAGGTTGATCCGCGCGGGACATCGCACGAGGGTCACCTCCCGGTCCTTCCCGAACATCCGGCAGAACTCGGCCAGCACCGCGGCGAAGTGCGCTCTGCGGTGCTCCACGATCCCTGCGTCGTCTCCATAGACCCGCTTGAGGCCGGCATCCGCTGCCCCCCCCTTCTCGAAGGCACGGATCCACCCCTCAGCGGTGCGGAATTCAGGCGTTGGCACTGCCTCGTCGGCTACCTCGGGCATGTCTCACGACTCCTTTCACGTCGGCGCTGTCTCAGATACCCGAAAAGCGCGGACGTCACTTTGGGCAGGGCCCCCCGTCGAAGACCGATTGCGCACGATCTCGACAGACCCGCCGGCCTGGCATTGGCCTCCAGCACAACGGGTCTCAGGACCCCGTCAGCGGCCTCCAGAACCACGTCGATTCCCGTGTGTTTCAGATACGCCTCCTCAGTAAGCCCGGCATTGAGGGCGGCAGCAGCCGAGGAGGCTGCATCACACATGGCCTTCACATCGGAATCGGTTGCGGCAACCCGCCGCCATCCCGTCTTGCCATTGCAGCAAAGGGACGTCAACGCGTCGCCCAGATTCACGACCTCGCCCCCCCGGCCGCGCGAAGCGATGAAGGACGCCCCGTCGGGCGCGACCTGCGCGTATCCCGACTCGGCGACGAAGGAGCGACCGTCCCAGGCCACATTGAGTCGGATGGTCAGCTTGCGGGGATCGCCCCCGACATCCATCCGGACGTTCCCTCTTGCCTCTCGGATCAGGAGATCATCGCGCGGAAGGATCTCGTCCGTCGCGTGCCGGGCCAGATCGTGGCTGCCGCCACGCAGCTCCGGATCATCCCCGACCACGTCGCCGATCTCGACGAGGCGCCCCTCGGTTCCATGACGTGGCTGGGCGACGAGGGTTGCCCGTCTTCGTGCCCCCAGCAAAGCGAGAAGCGCCGCAACCACATCGCGACGCCCCTTGCCACGCGGAACCAGCCGTGCGGCCGGCGTCTCGATCCCGCCGGCGCGACACCACAGCCGATAGGCCTGCATCTTGTCGTCCGCCCGCGCGGCGGCGACTCCGGAGGGGTTGATCTGCGCCAGGCCGGCGCCCTCGCAGGCCTCCGATATGCGGCGATGGATCTCTCTCTCTCGATCCCTTGCCAGGTGCAGGATCTCGATCGCATCCAGCCTCTGGGGCGTCCTGTAACAGACCTCCAGAACCCCGCGCGAGCCATCGGCGATCAGGGCTCGACCCGCCCGCATCCCGTCTTCGAGCCAATCCGCGTGAACGCCGAGCACCCGAACGGCCTCGTCGTCCGCGACGCGGGAGACCCCC
>JASLMQ010000265.1 GCA_030746455.1 Candidatus Latescibacterota bacterium | reverse complement strand
AGCAGTTCATCAGGCGGCCGGCCTGGTTCTGGATCGCCGCGGCGTGCGCCGGATGGGAATGGCCCAGGTTCGTGACGAGAACGCCCGACGTGAAGTCCAGGTACTCGTTGCCGTCCACGTCCCACACCCACACCCGCTCCCCGTGGTCCCACACCACGGGCACCTGGTCGGCCATGCACGGCGGCTCATACTGCCGGGAGATCTCGAGCAGCTCCGCCGACTTGGGTCCCGGAATCTCTCGCTTCTTCAGTGTCTTCATCATATGCTCCAGGTAACGGTCAGGCCAGCTCCGTGTTGATGAGGAAGCGCGGGGGGCGTCCCTCGATGAAACGGACATAGTCCTCCAGGATCTTCTCACGGATGCTCCAGCCCGACTCCTCCGAGTACCAGGAGAGATGCGGAGCCAACGTCACGTTCTCAAGGCCCAGAAGGGGGAACTCGGGATCGGGTGGCTCTTTGACGAAAACGTCGATTCCCGCCCCCGCGATCCATCCCTCCCGACAGGCCTTGGCCAGCGCATCGGTGTCGACCAGCCCGCCACGCGCGGTGTTGATCAGATATGCGGTCGGCTTCATCAGGCGAAGCTCGGGCTCACCGATCATGCTCTCGGTCTCATCGTTGAGCGCCGAGTGGAGACTCACGATATCGGACTCCTTGAGCACCGTCTCCAGGGGCTCGGCCTCGACCCCGAGCGCCTTCTGTCGTTCCTCGCTGAGGTAGGGATCGCAGATGCGGATGTTGAAGTCGAATCCGCTGATCAGCTTGAGAACCAGGCTGCCGATGCGTCCACAGCCCACGATCCCCACCGTCTTGTCAACAAGGGAGTGGATGGGATAGACCGGGGCGAAATCCCACTTCCCGGCCTGGCTGGACTCCTCAAGGACTTGGCGACCGATGAACAGCTTGCGCCAACAGGCCAGCATCAACATGATCGCGTGCTGGGCCACCTCGTCCTGGCAGTAGTCCGGCTCATACGCCACCCGGATCCCCCTCTCTGTCGCCGCAGCCACATCCACGTTGTCGTAGCCCGCGCCGTGCCGGATGATGAGTTTGCACTTCTCCAGCCTGCTGATCAGGCTGGCCGGCATCGGGACCATGTTAACCTGGATGACGTCCGCGTCCCCGATGGCCGCCAGCACCTCATCCTCTTCCTTGAACTTGAGCTGGTGAGCCTCGAAGGTCACGTGGTCGTACTTGGCGAGCTGCTCCTTCTCCCAGTCCTGCTCCGGCTCGATGAAGTCGGTTACGACAATCTTGATCGGATCCATGCAAGAGCTCCTTGTCTGTCCCGCGTCTGGGGTATCCGGTGCCGGGTCGGCACTCAGGTCAGCGGAAGCTCGACCGCTTCGCCCTTTCGGGCCGACTCGTAGATAGCTAGAATGAGTTCCACGGCCTTCCGCCCCTCGGGGCCGTCGACCTTCGGGGTCCCGCCCTCCCGGACGAGCTGGACCATCTCCGAGATCTGGGCCTTGTGCCCCTCGGTACCGAAGGTCTTGGAGTCCGACGCGGCCTTGGCGATATCCGACGTATCTCCTCCCCCGACCTCCAGCTCCTCTCCCTCCACATCCCAGGATGTGATCTGATCGGCCTCCACGACCACGGTCCCCTTGCTCCCGGAGAACTCGAGCTTCGCCGGCATCCCCGGGTGCGATGCCGTGGTCGCCTCGATCACGCCCAGAGCCCCGCTTTCGTACTCGACGGTGGCCACCACCGTATCCTCGACCTCCACATCGTGGACGAGCGAGCCCATGGCTCCCGACACCCGCTTGACCGGTCCCATGATCCACTGGAGCAGGTCCACCGTGTGGATGCCCTGGGTCATCAGGGCCCCACCGCCCTCCATGTCCCACGTGCCGCGCCAACCGGCGCTGTCGTAGTACTCCTGAGGGCGGTACCACTTGATGTAGGCATCGCCAAGCACGATCTTGCCCAGCTTCCCCTGCTGCACGGCCTCGCGCACCGTGCCGACCGCCTCACCGTAGCGGAGCTGAAAGATGCACATCAGATGGACCCCGGCATTCCCGGCGGCCTCGATGATCCGATCGGTCTTCTCCAGGGTGATGTCGATCGGCTTCTCGATGATCAGGTGCTTGCCAGCGGCAGCGGCGTCGGTCGCGATCGGGATGCGGATGCCGCTGGGTGTGGTGATACAGACCACGTCGATCTCGGGAGACTTGAGCATCTCCTTGTAGTCCGTGTACCACTGCACCCCGTGCTTCTCTCCTACCTCTCGTGCCCGTTCTTCGACCACATCGGCGATGGCAACGAGGTTCGCCCCTTCCGTCTCCAGAATCCCACCGATATGGTAGTCGGCGACGACGCCGCAACCGACGATGCCGAATCCCACAGCCTCTCGGCTCATAGCGATCTCCTTCCAGGCAAGCTTGGATTCCAGTGATGATCCATCCGACCAAAAATCGACCGGCGCCTTCGCCAGACCGTGCGCCGGAGCTCCATTGCGGGCACCCTCCCTCAATGCACGCGCCGGGCCCCTAATATAATGGGAACCCCCTCCGGCTGCAATTCAATATGCTCTCAGCCTGAGGATCCCGTCGTTCCCGGCCCGACAGCGCTTGATTCGTGGCCCCAAAGACGCTATCTTGGGCCCGCATCGCATCCCCGTTTGCCAGCGGGGACACCCTGCGTTTGCCCGCGGATGATCACATCCCAGCAGGAGGACGACCCGATGAAGGCAGCAGATCCCAATCTACTCGCAGGCCAGGTGGCCTGGGTCACCGCTTCGGCGCGAGGCCTGGGTCGGGCCATCGCAGAGCGCCTGGCCCGCTGCGGCGCCGCCATCGCGGTCCACAGCCGCTCGGACCAGACCGCGGCGGAGTTCGGCGAGGCGCCGTCCACACGACACGTGGCCGAACAGCTTCAATCCCTCGGCGCGGCCGTGACCACGGTATTCGCCGACATCGCCGACCCGGACCAGGCGCGGGAGGCGGCGGCGGCGGTGGAGAGGGAGCTGGGGCCCATCGACATCCTGGTCAACAACGCTGGCGGCGACATCGGCGCGCGGGGCAGGCCGAATCCCAATGACGCGACGGGCATTTCGGACGAGGACATCCAGGCCGTTCTGGACCGCAACCTGATGACCACCCTGCACACCTCTCGAGCCATATCGCCGCGCATGGTCGAGCGTGGCCGCGGACGGATCGTCAACATCGGCTCGGTCGACGCGTTCCTGGCGCAGACCCACGGTGCGGTCTACGCGGCCGCGAAGGCGGCTCAGGCTCACTACACCCGGTGCCTGGCCGGACAGCTCCGCCCGCA
>JASLMQ010000264.1 GCA_030746455.1 Candidatus Latescibacterota bacterium | reverse complement strand
GTCCTGCTCTCGATCTTGACGCAGAGCTTGTGTTTCTTGCCGAAGGCCGTATCCATCATGCCCATATCCTCAACCTCGACGATGCCGCCCTGGTGGTTGCCCTCAGGGTGTGGCGCAAAGTCGCTGCCTTTGGGGATATCGATGCGTGCCATCTCGTCAATCCTCCCTCTCTTGCTTACGGTTGTGGTTCAGTGACTACGCTGAACGTGTCCTGGCCGGTCACCAGGTCGGTGCCATCGGGGATCTCGCCGGTGGCCTTGACGTGCTTGGCGATGGCCAGTTTGTCGGCCTCCTTCTTGATCCGGATGCCGGTGCCGTCGTTGTGGTGTGCCCACGTCTCCAGTGCGTCGAAGTCCTCGACCTCAACTTTGTCCCGGGCCTTGACCCACTTCAAGCACCCGTACGCCAGCTTCAGGCTCTTCTTGCCGCTGCGCTGAAGGAACCCGCGCAGGCCCTCCTCGTGCCAGCCGATGCGATCGCTGATGCGCCTCTTCTCGATCTCAAGCCAGAGCTGCAGCCGGCCGACCTCGTCTTTCACCTGCTTCTCGAGGCGCTCCTGCTCGGACCGCCAGTACCGCACCGCCCTCAGCGATCTGTTCGCCGAGTCCTCCAGGCCGATCTCGAGGTCGTTGCGGCGCCCGTCGACCTGTAGGGCGTCTTCGTACTCGAGGTCGTAGTTCTCGCCGAATGGCGCCTTCTCCATCACGGCTTCCATCGTGCTGCCCTCCTTTCCTCGTTTGGGGCGCCCACGCCGGTTTGCACCGGCGCGAGGGACCGGGAGGACGGCCTGGGCGCCCCGAACTCCTCCCTAAAACAGCCGCACCTGCCCCCTGGCCCGTCGGACCGGACCACCCCTCGGCAGGCTTTCCAGAACGCGGATCCCACCGCCCGCATTCTGCCAGCTGCTCCTGGATGAGATGCTGGCACCCCAGCGCTCCGGACCGGGCCCTCCCCACTCACCTTCCGACACCAGCCCCGGACGGCTCCCCTTACTCCCGTCCGAAGCGCGGCGGCTGTCGGCTTCAGCTTTCCAAGCCCAGTCCGGATCATCGCGCTGTTCCCCTGAGTGCCAGCATTCCTACCGCCGTTTCCGCCTGGCCAGGATATGGTCGTTGCTCGTGCGGAGGCGCTCTGCGGCCTCCTGAAGCGTGAACCATTCCTGATCGTTTGACTTCGAGTCTTTCATGTCCTTACCTTTGAGTGCTCCCCTGGCGCCAACCAGCGGGTGCGCATGCAGCCGGGGCCTGGTTCCGATCGGGGGATCGAAGGCCCCGGCTTTTCTATGCTGCAATCTTCTCGATGGGCATCTGGGGGTTCAGCCGAAGGACACGGATCTTCTTCCCCATCACAAAGGCGTTCCACGCCTTGACGGTATAGGCGACCAGCATCTTCTTGTCCGGCCGGCCCCCCAGTTGCTTGACCCTGAGGTCGCGCAGCTTCTCTCGCAGAACATAGATCGGATTCGCCTTCGTCAGGTTCTCGCCCGAGTCCAGGGCCTCGAAGAAGGCCTCAGCCAGTTCGGGATTCTTCTTTGAGAACACGTAGTGCAGGAAGGCGGCGTGGCTCAGGGGCATCAGCTTCTTGACGGTCGCTTGATTGGTCCGAACCACCGATTCGGCCAGGCCCTCATGCCTGCCAGAGAAATCGATGGTATCGATCTTGCGAAGTTTCAATGTCGTGTTGTTGATCCTGTTCAAGTGTCCGTTCTCGTGGAACCAGAGCAGGTTCAGGGCCGCAGAAAGGGCGACCGTGTTCTCGCTGCCGTTCATGAACAGGAGGTCAGACGGCCTCCTGATCTCGCCGGTGTCGATTGTCTCGGCCGCCCTCTCGCCACAACCACGCACAACCAGGGTATCAAAGGGCACCTGGGCGCTGATGCAGGCGTGGAGTCTGTGCTGCCCATCGATCAGCCACCCGTTGTTGTCCAGTGCAATCGCAGATCCGTTCAAGACCCACCGCTTCTCTGACATCATCTTGGCGTACTCGGCCACCTTGGTGGGCTTGACGTTCCGATTGCGACAGATCCTCTCTCCCGTGGGTCGATTGTCCTGTAACCATCGCGCCGCCCTGTGGGGCGTGACGGTTTCGACCTTCGCCTGCAGCTTTCTCCTTGGGGCACTCGCGCTCATTGGATCTTCTCCAGAATCTTCGGATCCACATCCCGAATGATGGTCAGAATCTTCCGCGTCTGCGCGACGGTCATATCCGGCCACTGTATGCGAACCAGCCTATTGCCGCAATACCACAGAACGCCACGCTTCAGGCCGAACTGCTTCCGGATCTCGGCCATTTTGGCTTCGGTCTCTTCTTTGGCCTTCACGATCTTCCTGTCGCGGTCACACAGGACGCGCGGGGCTTCTCCTTCCTGGGTGGGATGGCCTTCGAGTTCTTCGGGAGGGGATTCGGGTAGAGCTTGGGATGGCCTGCCATTGCCGCCGTTCTGGGACCGGTGGGCTTCCACGATCTCCTTCGCGGCCTTGGGGGTGATCGGCTCCCCGGCCTCGGCGCGTTCACGGGCTTCCTCACGAGCTGTTTCAGGCGTGGTTGGCGAAGACAGGAGGTAGAGGGCTCGGGGAGGTATCAAATCCGTCACGTTGTCGGATTTGAAGTTCGTGGCTACTGACATGAACCGCTGCGCCGTCCTCTCGCCCCAGGCAAATTCGGCGGCCAACCATCGCCCGAAATGCCCGTGACCAAGCCGATCCTTGATCTCCATCAGCCTCTCACCGATCTCAATGATGTCCGTGGCCGTCCGTTTCATTAGCCCCCGGATCTCATCGGTCTTCTGCTGGACCACGATCCGCGTCTCACTGTCGAGCACGCCGTAGTCGAAGTCCTTGTGCGGCCTGATCACGGCCTCCATAGTGCTGACTCCTTCCCGTTCTTCACCACGGCCCAAATATGAGGGCGGCTGAAGAGCATCATGTTCCCTGCTCGGTGTGCCGTATCTGCCTCTTGTCAGGCGGGCAGAGCGCCTTCTCAAGCTGCCATCCAAACTCCAGGTGCGTGTCCAGGAGGTCGACGTCCACGTCCTTCTCCACGCGCTCCCCGCCGTCACAGCGGCCCGACCGGTGACGCACCAGGTGGCAGGTCACGGCGCCCTCTTCTTGGGTATGTCTCATGGAGCCATCCTTCCAGGTGGATCTAGAGCACCCAGCTCCGATCCGCCCGCT
>JASLMQ010000263.1 GCA_030746455.1 Candidatus Latescibacterota bacterium | reverse complement strand
GGATGCACCAGGAATGTCTTGACGTCGGTGACTCTCATCGATGGCTCCCTTGCTGGAGACGCAGAGGGGGGAGGGGATCAGATCATCAGGTCGCCGCCGTTGATGTCGAGCGAGGCACCCGTGATGTAGGCGGCGCGGTCGGTAGCCAGGAAGGCCACCAGGTCGGCGACCTCCTCCGGCAGACCCAGCCTGGGGAT
The DNA here is from genome assembly GCA_030746455.1 of Candidatus Latescibacterota bacterium. Next base: position 5,218 of record JASLMQ010000263.1, on the reverse strand, counting down.
CGGGAAGCCCTGCTCGTAGGCGCGGACACGGTCGTCGTCGATGGTGTCTCGGACCATCTCGGTGTCGATGAGGCCGGGACACACGGCGTTGACGGTGATGCCGTCTCCGGCGACTTCCTTGGCGAGATGGCGCGTCAAGCCCAGGATGCCCGCCTTCGCGGCCGTGTAGTGGGCGCCGCCGACGGTGCTGATGTTCTTTCCCGCGGTGGATGAGAAGTTCACGATGCGACCCCATCCGGCTGCCTTCATGGCCGGGAGCGCCGCCTGGGAGCAGAGGAAGGTCCCTTTGAGGTTGACGGCGATGACGCGATCCCACTCGTCTTCGCTGATGTCAGGGACTGCTGTGGGGTAGAGGATGCCGGCGTTGTTGATCAGGATATGAAGGGCGCCGAAGCTCGCCATCGTGGCCTCGACCATGCGCTGCACGTCGGCCGCCACGGTGACGTCTCCCTGCACGGCTGTGGCCTCCGTGCCCGATGACCGGAGGCCCGCTGCCGTCTCCTCTGCCCTGTCGGCATCGAGGTCGTTGACGACGATCGCTGCGCCGAGGCCGGCCAGGACGCGGGCGACAGAGCGTCCCATGCCCTGGCCCGCACCTGTGATGACCGCGACGCGGCCCGTGAGGGAGGATCGATCGGACATGTGAAGATTCCCCAGCGTCAGGTGATGGCCCCGACCTCGCGGCCGGTTTCCTCGAAGATGGCGATGGCCCGGTCGATCTGCTCGCGTGTGTGGGCCGCCGAGATCTGGACGCGGATGCGGGCCTCTCCTTTGGGCACGACGGGGTAGCTGAAGCCGACGACGAAGATCCCCCGCTCGTTCGCGGCACGTGCCATCTTCACGGTGCGGATCTCGTCGCCCAGCATGATGGGCACGATCGGATGGATGCCCGGCGTGATCTGGAACCCCCGGGCGGTCATCTCGTCACGAAAATGCCGGGTGTTCTCCAGCAGAACCTGGCGCAGCTCGGGCTTCTGGTCCACCAGCTCCAGGGCCTTGAGCGAGGCGGCGGCAATCGGCGGGGCCAGCGTGTTCGAGAAGAGATAGGGCCGGGACCTCTGGCGCAGGAATTCGATGATCTCCTTGCGTCCCGATGTGAACCCGCCCGAAGCGCCCCCCAAGGCCTTGCCGAGGGTGCTGGTGATGATGTCGATGCGGTCGGCCACACCGAAGTGTTCGGGCGTGCCCCGGCCGTTGGGGCCGAGGAAACCCGAGGCGTGGGAGTCGTCGACCATCACGAGCGCGTCGTACCGCTCCGCCAGCTCGCAGATGCCGTCGAGCGGGGCCAGATCGCCGTGCATGCTGAAAACGCCGTCGGTGGCGATGAGACGGAACCGGGCGTCCTCTGCCTTCTTGAGGCCAGCCTCGAGGTCGTTCATATCTCCGTGCTGGTACACGTTCCTCTGGGCCTTGCACAGACGGATTCCGTCGATGATGCTGGCGTGGTTCAGGGCGTCGCTGAAAAGCGCGTCCTCGGGGCCGAGGAGGGTCTCGAAGAGGCCGGTGTTGGCATCGAAGCAGGAGCCGTAGAGGATGGTGTCGTCGGAGCCGAGGAACTGGGAGATCCGCTGCTCCAGCGTCTTGTGCAGGTCCTGGGTGCCGCAGATGAAGCGCACGGAGGCCATGCCGTAGCCGTACGACCGCAGTCCCTCCGCCGCAGCCTCGACGATCTCGGGGTGGCTGGCGAGGCCGAGGTAGTTGTTTGCGCAGAAGTTGACCGTGTCTCCCTCCGTCGTGGAGATCTTGGAGCTCTGGGGCGTCGTGATCCGCTTTTCGAGCTTGGTCAGTCCATCTTCGTCGATGGTTTTGAGCTCGTCCTCGAGCCAACTTCGGATCTTGCCGTACGCCATAACAGCTTCTTCCTTGGGTGTTTAGGGGGGCGGCAATATCGGTATGGCGGCCCTGGAAGTCAAGGTCAAAGCCCCTCCGATCATGCTCGGGGACGCCCCATGATCCACCTTGATTTCCCTGATCCGATCCCCTATTTTGGGACCTATGTTGAGCGATTCTGCTCGCAAGAGACGACCTCCTGCAGAGACGCTGAGAAGGACAGGACGGAGGGGGAGCCCCACCTCATGTCGACCTGGTCCGGTCACTCAGTGGCTGATCAAGCGCACCGGAGAAAGCTCCTCTATCCGCCGAGAAACTCCCCGGACGGAGAGAAATGGGCAGAAATGGATAGACGAGACTTCCTGAAGGGTGGCGCTGCCGCGGGGCTGGGCGCCCTGTGCGCGCAGGCGTCGTGTCGGACGACGCGTGACGCGGATGCCCGAGTGATGACGGTCTCGGGCGAGGTGTCGCCCGATGCGCTGGGCGTCACCCTCCCGCACGAGCACGTGCTGGTCGACTTCATCGGCGCCGAGAAGGTGAGTCGTGATCGGTACGATGCGGATGAGGCCTTCGAGGCCGTTCTGCCCCACCTGCAGCAGGTGAAGGCGCTGGGGTGCGAGACGCTCGTTGAGTGCACACCCGCCTACATCGGTCGAGATCCGGAACTGCTCAAGCGTCTTGCCGATACGACCGACCTGCACCTGTTGACCAACACGGGTTACTACGGCGCTGCGAACGACAAGTACGTGCCCGCACACGCCTATGAGGAGACGGCCGACCAGCTGTCCGACCGGTGGACTCGCGAGTGCGAAGAGGGCATCGAGGATGCGGCGATCCGCCCGGGATTCATGAAGATCGGCGTGGACTCGGCGCAGCTCTCGGAGATCGACAGGAAGCTGGTGGTGGCCGCGGCCCGGACGCACGTGAAGACCGGACTGACGATCGCGTCGCACACCGGCCCGGGCGTCCCTGCCCTGGAGCAGCTCGAGGTCCTGGGGCGGGAGGGCGTGGACGCAAACGCGTGGATCTGGGTACACGCACAGAGCGAGCGCGACGGCGACCTGCACGCACGCGCCGCCGAACAGGGGGCGTGGGTCGAGTTCGACGGGATCGGGCCTAAGACGGTCGACCGACACGTGGAGCTGGTCTCGGATATGAAGCGGAGGGGGTTCCTCGATCGCGCCCTGGTCTCCCACGATGCCGGATGGTATCGGGTGGGCGAACCGGGGGGTGGGCAGTTCCGCGCGTTCGACACGCTGTTCACGACGTTCCTGCCCGCACTGAGGGATGCCGGTTTCTCCGACGGCGAGATCCATCGGCTGACCGTGGAGAATCCGGCGCGCGCGTTCGCCATCGGCGTCAGGGCGCGGTAGACCCAGAGGCGTCACCACGAAAAACACGAAAGACACGAAAAGAGACACTGGGGGCGTCCCGGAGGACCACTCCGGGTCTGGTGTTGGGGGAGAGGGAAACACAATGCCCGGGCAGAAGCGGATTGCCGCGATCGTGACCACCTACAGTCCCGCGTCCCACGCGGATGTGATCGTGACGAAGTTCCTGAAGGGCTTCCCGTCGGACGACGGGCTGATCGCACCCGAAGTGGACATCGTGTCGATGTACATGGACCAGCTTCACCCCAAGGACGTGGGCATGGCGCTGGCCGAGGAACACGGCGTCGAGGTCTGCACGAGCATACCCGCCGCGCTGAAGCTCGGGGGGAAGGAGCTGGCGGTCGACGGGGTCCTCATCATCGGGGAGCATGGCGACTACGCCCACAACGAAAAGGGCCAGCACATGTATCCCCGCCGCTTCTTCTTCGAGCAGGCCTGCGGCGTGATCGCCGCATCGGGACGCCGGGTTCCGGTCTTCTCCGACAAGCACCTTGCGTACGATTGGGGCAATGCGAGGTGGATGTACGACCGGGCTCGCGAGCTGGGCCTGCCGTTCATGGCGGGTTCATCGATTCCGCTCGCCTGGCGAGACCCGTGGCTCGAGTACCTGCTCGAGACGCCTCTGGAAGAGGCCCTGGCCATCGGGTACGGCGGGCTGGACTCCTATGGCTTCCATTCGCTCGAGCTGCTTCAGTGCATGGTGGAGCGGCGCACGGGAGGGGAGACCGGGATCGCCGCGGTCCGATGCCTCGAGGGGGATGCCGTGTGGCGGGCGGCGGAGGAGGCGGAATGGTCTCGAGAGCTCGCGGATACTGCGGCCGAGCGGGTCGAGCCAAAGGAAGACTGCCCCATGGAGGCCGGCTGTCCCAACCCGGCGGCATTCCAGATCGAGTATGCCGACGGAACCCGCGCGACGGTGCTGATGCTCAACGGCTACGTCAGGGGATGGGCCTATGCGGGGAGGGTCGACGGGACGGTGCAGGGCACGCGTGCGGTGACGGGCGGGGATCCCCACCCCCATTTCAGCTATCTCAGCCGAAACATCCAGACGTTCTTCCTCTCCGAGGAGGCGCCATACCCGGTCGAGCGGACGCTGCTCGTCACGGGCGCCCTCGACGCACTGATGGATTCGTGCTATCGGGACCACGAGCGGGTGGAGACACCTCACCTGGGCATCTCCTATACATCCTATAGTGAGATGCCGATCCGGCCGACAGGGCCGAGGCCCTCGGGTGCCAGTCTTGTGCCCATCGTGCCGGGCAGGGGCTGAGACGACAGGCACTCACCACAGAGGACACGGAGAGCGTAGAGAAGAGCGAGAAGAAGGAAAGGGGCGCGGGTAGGGCAGGGGGAGGTTGAGGAAGCGATGCTGGCTGCCAGGTCTGGGCGAAAGGAAAGCACCACGTTCCACGAGTCACGAACCACGAGCCACGCGTAGATTGGGCAAGAGAGGGAGGCACCGTGAGTGAGCAGGTCGAGACGGTAACGAACAGGAACCCGGAGAGGCGGGCGACCGTGGTCCAGACCTGCGCGGAATTCACGGCGCTGCACACCGTGACAGGGGGGCCGATCTTCGCCACGGTCGAGGTCCGCTATGTGCCGGGCAGCCGGTGCATCGAGACCGTGTCATTGAGGCGCTACCTCGCGTCGTATCGCGGCGATAGCGTCACCTGCGAGGAGGCCACCAACCGGATCCTCGACGATCTGGTGGCCGCGTGCGACCCCCTGGAGATCACGGTGAGTGCCAGGTTTGGCGTCCGCGGGGGGATCGAGACGGAGGTCACAGTGACCCACGGTCGCGAGTCGGGAACCGGATAGTGGAGAGAGAGATGGGAACCCAGACGCCCGCCGAGATCGAGTCGTTCGAGAATCCCTGTCCCGACCGACGGTACACGATAGAGTTCACGTGCCCAGAATTCACATCGGTCTGCCCGAAAACAGGGCAGCCCGACTTCGGGACGATCGTGATCCGATACGTGCCCGGGCCCCGTTGCGTG
>JASLMQ010000262.1 GCA_030746455.1 Candidatus Latescibacterota bacterium | reverse complement strand
CTGCGCCCTCCACTGCGCTTCAGAGGGCGGCGAAGGGCGTCTCCGGAGTTCTGAATCCTCTGCTTGTAGCGGCCGGCGTTCTAGTGTACCTCATCTGTCGGTCAGGGAACGAATCAGAGAATCAGGGGACCTTGCTGGCGGTCAGCCTGGCGTTCGGGGTCATTCTCCCCATCGCCTACATAGGGCTGCTGGTCCTGCGCGGGGATGTGCGGGGATTCTTCATACCGGTTCGTGAGAGACGGCTCCGCCCGATGCTCGTGGGTATTGCCAGCTACTCCCTCGGCTTCGGGTTGCTCAGGGCCGTATCGGCACCGCGAGAGCTGGAGACGCTGATGCTCTGCTACGCCGTGAACGGCCTCCTGGTCACGGTTCTCACCCTTAGATGGAAGGTGAGCCTCCACGCGGTTGGGGCCTGGGGACCCCTTGCGGCTCTGGTGTTCCTTTTCGGCCCTGGCGCGCTGTTCCTGGTGCCTCTGCCTGTCGCTGTTTCCTGGGCCCGTGTGGCATTGGGTGTTCACAGCACGGCCGAGGTGTTGGCTGGCGGCGTGATGGGCTTCGCCTCGACCTGGCTACTGTTCCAGGTGGCTGTTGTCGGGGTGCCCGGACCCTAGTCTCGGAGGATATCGCCCATGCGATGGTTCCGCCGTATACGCTGGCCCTGGAGCAAGCGGCCGCTCGCTTCGCTGCCCGCCCGTACGGCCGACGCCCTCCGTCGTCTCTACATGGATCACCGGAGGCAGAGGAGGCGGTGGGCCTACAGCGTCTGTTCCGCGCTTGTCCTGGCGTCGCTCTTCGTGATCTTCAATGTCTTTATCGAGGCAAACCTGTGGGTGGTGCTGGTCCCTTCCATCGCCATCATCTTCGCCGCGATGCAGATGCGCAAGTGCAAGAGCATCGGGCGGCTGCTTCGCCAGGCCATGAGCGTCCAGCACCAGGTCGAGCAGATACGGGCCGAGGTTGAGGCACAGAGGCTGGAGGATGAAGGGGAGGGAGCGGAGTCGTCTGAGGGGCAGAACGGCGATCCCAAGGCGGGCAGGAATTCGGCGGGAGGCAACGGGAGGGGTACTGCGGGCGCCGCGAACTAGGCGGAATATGGGGCATGGGTAGCGCCTGCCCAGTCACAGGGTCCTGCGCCTGGAGAAGGCTATCAGCGCCGATTGAGGATATCGCCGCTGTATGAGACGCCGATGACGAGCATCTGCCCGGCAGGATAGTTCTGGCCGCCGAGCGTGATCCGAAGGGCGGCCTCGATACTGGCCTTGCCGACGGGGCCGAATCCCACCGTGGGTGAGAGGTAGGTCACGCGCCTGACGGTGGAGTTGCTTGTAATGCCCAGGATCCTGGCTGGCCGGCTCCGGATTCCGTCGAGCTTCAGGGAGAGAAGGAGCCTGTCCAGAGGAGAATAGCCCACTTCGCCGAGGAAGAAGAACTCCTCGCCGGGATCCCTGTCGATATCGGCGTTCTTCATTCTGAGCCGATAGCCGATGTCGGCAGTGGCGTAGCCCCGGATCGGCCAGAACGAGCGTCCCAGCTGCAGCACGAAGTCGTAGTCCCACTGGCCCTCTCCCACCGGGATGATCCCGTCTTCATTCACGAATTTGCCGGTGGGGACCTTTGTCCCCACCTTCAGTGTGGCGACCAGGGGGCGCTCGGCGATCCGGAACTTCAGGAAGCCGCGGATGTCGCCGAACCCCGTTGCCTTTCTTGGCTCGCCGAAGCCTACCAGCAGGGCGTCGTCGCTGAACTGCTGTTGGTAGAATGGAAGCTGGATCCCGAAACCGAGTCGGTCGGTGACACCGTAGGTGAGGTCGAAGAAGAGGGCGCGAGAGTCGTACATGCCGTTGAACCGGTACCTTGCCCGATCCCCGGCCGTGTACACGATCGTGGGGTCCGGGGGGCGTCCCTGGCCGCCGACGGACACATACTCCTCGTTGGTCGCCTGCTTCAGAAACGTGAGCTTGGTCCAGAAGTGACCGGCCGGCAGGGTCCAGGCCCCGGCGTGCAGGTCTATCGGCACTGCAGGGAGGGCGGTCAGAAGAGCCAGAGCGGCATATCGCTTCATGTCGGGAAGTCTCCAGAAAGCGAACAGGCAGGGAGGATCGGGGTCTCTCCCTGCCTGTTTGACAGTTTGTGCCTGCGGAAGGGTCTATGGGTGGGAGCCGGCCAGCCGGGTAGGCCAAACTCCCACCCTGTTCCCCACTGCAATGAGTGGGGAAGATCTTTCAGACTCAGATCCAGTTGGTGTGTAGGCGAACCAGACAACCCAAGACCATTCGCTTCGCCTTTCCCCATTCGCCCGATAGACACTGCAAGGGCCGTGCCCGCGATGCACGCGCCAGGCGTCGGGGTCGTTCCGATGCGGCTCGAAGCGCGTGGCACGAGTGGAGGGTCGGAGGCCTGGCCCTCCCGGCGGATACTGGCATAAGACCTGAAATCAGATATATTTACGTGCGCACCGGAAACCGTGGGACGCTCGGCGCCGTGTCTGCCGCTGGCTGGCCCAAACGGCTGCGTCCGATGCGAGCAGAACTGGGCACGGACCCGCGGAGGGGAACCGATCGCCCGTTCTCGGGTGCCGAGAGCATCAGAGTACCTGACGCAAACATGAGGGCCATAGCCGGTCACCTGATCCTGTCCTGTCAACCCTTTAAGGATGTTCGTGCGCCCGGAGCCGTTTTGTGGCCAATGAGGATTCCGTAGATGCCTGCGTTTGAGGTGGTTTCTCCCTTTGAGCCGGCAGGGGATCAGCCCCAGGCGATCTCCGAGCTGACCGAGGGGATCCTGCGTGGAGACCGGTTCCAGACATTGCTCGGCGCCACGGGCACGGGCAAGACGTTCACTATCTCGAAGGTGATCGAGGCCGTCCAGAAGCCGACGTTGGTGATATCGCACAACAAGACCCTGGCCGCGCAGCTCTATGCCGAGTTCCGGGGATTCTTCCCGAGCAACGCGACGGAGTACTTCATTTCGTACTACGACTACTACCAGCCTGAGGCCTACAAGCCGGTCACGGACACCTTCATCGAGAAGGAAGTTGACATCAATGAGGAGATCGACCGCCTGAGGCTTCGCGCCACCAGCGCGTTGATGGAGCGTCAGGATGTCGTCATCGTCGCCAGCGTCTCCTGCATCTACGGGATCGGGAACCCCGACGAATACGCGGCAATGCACGTGGTTCTGGACAAGGGCCAGCAGCTGGATCGCGACCACCTGCTTCGCCGCCTCGTGGACATCTACTACGTCCGCAACGATGTGGAGTTCGCTCCGGGCGCATTCCGGGTACGAGGCGATGTGGTGGAGATCTTCCCGCCCGATCGCGACAAGGCGGTGCGCGTGGAGTTCTTCGGCGACGAGGTAGAGGAGATGTCTCATGTCCACACCGTCACCGGGGAGGTGCTGGAAGAGCGGGACCGGGTGGCCATCTATCCCGCCAAGCACTTCGTGACCAGCGGCGACAGGATCGAGAAGGCCATCGAGCAGATCGAGATCGAGCTGGCCGAACAGGTCGGGATCTTCAAGGACCAGGGCAAGCTGCTGGAGGCCCAGCGGGTGGAAACGCGCACAAGGTACGACATCGAGATGATGCGGGAGATCGGGGTCTGTCAGGGCATCGAGAACTACTCGCGCTTCATCGACGGGCGAAGTCCGGGCCAGCCGCCCTTCGTGCTGATCGACTACTTCCCGAAGGACTTCCTGCTCGTCATCGACGAGTCGCACGTGACCGTTCCTCAGATCAGAGGCATGTGGAATGGAGACCGATCGCGCAAGGAGACGTTGATCGAGCATGGATTCCGGCTTCCCTCGGCACTGGACAATCGCCCCCTGTACTTCGAGGAGTTCGAGGGCAAAGTCGGCCAGGCCATCTGTATGTCGGCCACGCCTGCGGACTATGAGCTCGAGAGGAGCAGCGGAGTCGTGGTCGAACAGATCATCCGGCCCACGGG
>JASLMQ010000261.1 GCA_030746455.1 Candidatus Latescibacterota bacterium | reverse complement strand
CCGGTGCGGCCACGGCCTTCGTGGAAAGGGAGTTGGAGGGGGCGGTCTGTCTCTACACCAACGGCGCCGCGGGAGACGTGAATTCGGTTCACGTGACCACCCACTTCGAGGAAGTGCAATCCGTGGGTGAGAAGCTGGGCCGGACTGCGGTTGCCGAGGTGAATCGCCTCAGGACGGGGCAGCCGATAGAGTCGACTTCGATATCGGTGTGCGCGGACGCTGTGGCGCTCGAGCCCAGATTCTCTTCCAAGCTGAGCGATACCGAACAGGAGACCGCGGCCTTGGACGCGAACACCCGTGAGCACCGGCTTGCGAGGAAGCTCGCCGAGGGACCCATTCGCGCGGAGGTGCAGGCCATGCGGCTCGGGCCGGTGCGCTGGGTCTCACTACCGGGTGAGGCCTTTGTGGAGACCGGCCTGGAGCTGAAGCGGAAGGGCGCCTCTTTCGTGGTGGCGTATGCGAACGGGTGGGTCGGGTATCTGCCCATCCGTCGTGCGTATGACGAGGGTGGGTACGAGACGGATCTCGGGCCCTGGAGTCGTGTGATGCCGGGAAGTGCCGAACGACTCGAAGAGGTGGCCGAGGGGCTGCTGGCCCGGCTCGATCCCGCGGGATTGTGATCCCGCAGGATCCTGACCCTGGGAGGAACCTCATTTGCCGGGTCGGGGGGATTGCCGTATATTGATCTAGTGTAGGCAACGGACGCTGGCCGATCTTGTGGTAGGGTGAGAACCTTTGTCTCAGGTGGAGCGGGGAAGACATGATTGAGATGGTGGTGGACGAGGAGATGACGGTTGGCCACCTTCGGGCGGACCGGGGTGCGAGACAGTACATGATCTGGCTGCGGAGTGTGGATAGCGATGCCGTTCTACCCATCGTGATCGGCAGCACGGAGGCGATGGCGATCTACGGCGAGCTGACCGGTGAGCGGATCTCGCGGCCGCTCACTCACGACCTGCTGCGATCCATTCTGGATCATTTCGAGACGCAGGTGGAAAAGGTCAAGATTCTGGATCTGAAGGAGGGGGTCTTTTTCGGAGAGCTCGTCCTGCTCCGCGGAGGCGAGCATCTCCGGCTCGACGTGAGGCCCAGCGACGGAATCGCTCTGGCCCTGAAGTACGGCGCTCCCATCTACATGTCCGAAAAGGTCATCGAGGAGGTGGGCAGGCAGGAGGAGGGGGGGCTTGCCGATATCGCTGACGCGGTGAACGAGCTTCTGGAAGAGACCGAGCCCGAGGAGGAGCCGGCGGCTCGGGTATCGAAGCTGGTGAGACTGAAGAGACGTATCGGTCTACTGAATAAACGGATGGAGGAAGCCCGGAAAGAGGAGCGATACGAGGAGGCGGGGAGGCTCCGCGATCAGATCACCAGATTGAAAGAGACGTTGAAGGGAGCTTAGCCCGGTTTCAGGCGCGATCGAAGACTTGAGGAGGCCCGAGGGATTTCATACCTTCGGGCCTTCGCCTTGCCGGAAGTCGACACAGGATCAAGCCAGATTCGGGAGAGCTCTTACCACAGAGTCACACTTCGGTACCTGCCTGCGCCGTTGAGGCACGGCTGCGGCAGGCAGGCGGCGGCCCTGGGACGCCTACTCAGTGCAGGCAGAGATCACGGAGGGAAGGCGAGGTCCCACGGAACGCAGGACTGCGGATTGGAGCTAGGCGGCCCTCGCTCTGAAGCCGATGCGGACCGCGGAAGCCACCATCAGGGCGTAGCCGACCAGGAAGATGGGCCAGCTGTAGGCCGAGGGAACGAAGGCGAGAACGGCTTCGACTCCGCCGCTGGAGAGTTGCGACACGACGTCCGACATGAATGTATAGAGGATGATCACTGCGCCCACAACCGCGGCGGCCCAGTCGTAGAGATCGGGATCGATACGCCCTCCCCGGTCCAGGATCCGCATCGCCCAGAGGGAGCCGGCCACCAGCAGCAGAGAGACCAGGACGGGTGCCAGCACCGGACCGATCCAGGCGACGGGGATGAGGAAGAGGATATCCCAGGTCAGGAGGGACGCGGGCCAACCGAGGAAGACCTTGAGCCAGATGTAGTACCAGATATCCCAGACGCCGAAGAGAAAGGCGAAGCAGGCGAACCGGCCCCAGCCGGGGGCCCCCGCCAGGCGGGCGACGGTGGCCAGCATCACCAGCGAGAGGGCCTCGCGTCCCAGCTCGATGGCGTAGGTACCTGGATCGATCGCGCTGAGCGGGAAGCGGAACCCGGCGGGGTAGTAGATCGCTCTCAGGTAGACCACGATGGCCGATTCCAGGAAGGCCATTGCGATGGCGAAGATCGTGAGCGTGCCGAGGACGGCGGTGTGCCGCACGGACGGCTCCGTTTGAGTTGCCAAGGCGAATCCACCTCCTATCGTGCTCAGCGTCGGCATCGGGGCTGCTGAGGTACAAGCTAGCCGATGCGGGCGGCCTCGTCAAGGCTGTGCTGGTTCTGGCCGGGACCCATTGGGGATGGATCCACCCTAAGGGTAGTTTTTTCATTGACTTCGGTTACCCACTGTACCCATAATACGGTGTGCCATCGCACGCGCTCGATGTGCGCCCGTCTCAATGCGTGCTCGGTATCCATCACCAAACCGTGGCAGGGACGTCGATGAAGATCACGGATGTCAAGGCGTACGATCTGAGATATCCCCTCGAGGTGCCGTTCGCCAACTCTCAGGGATGGAGCCGGGCGCGTACGGCCGGTGTCGTGGAGATCACGACCGACGCCGGTATCACCGGATGGGGTGAGGGGCTGCGGGCTGCGGACCGGTCGGTCCGGGATCGGCTGATCGGTCGCGACCCGACAACCACCGACGTCATCTGGCAGGGGTTGTCTCGGGGAGACATCGGGGCGATGAGCGGCGTTGACATTGCGTTGTGGGATATCGCGGGCAAGGCCCTGGATCTACCGATTCACCGGCTGCTGGGCGGGGCCTTCCGGGAGCGGATCCCGGCCTATGCCAGCGGCCTCTTCATGAAGGACGTGCCGGACGCCACGCGTGCCCTTGAAGATGAAGCGAAGGGATACGTCGATCAGGGCTTCCCCGCGGTGAAGATGAAGATCGGGTTCGGCCGGGACTACGACACGACGAACGTGTCGGCGATTCGAAGGGCCATCGGGCCCTCGATCGGGTTCGCGGTCGACGCCAACTGTGGGTACGATGTCGCGACGGCCATCGACGTCGGGCAGCGGATCGTGGAGCACGACCTTCTCTGGTACGAGGAACCGGTCCCGACCGACGACGTGAATGGCTACGTGGAGATCCGGCGCGCGCTCAAGATCGCGGTGGCGGGCGGGGAGTCGCTCCAAGGGCTGATCGCCTTCCGCGACCTGATTCAGGGACGGGGGCTCGACATCGTGCAGCCCGACGTGAGCGTTGCCGGCGGGTTCTCGGAATGCCGAAAGGTCGCCGCGCTCGCCGACGCTAATCACGTCCGCGTTGTGCCTCACATGTGGGGAACGGCCATTCGGCTGGCGGCAACGCTGCACTGGCAGGCCACGATCCCGGACGCACCCGACATGCTTACGCCGGTACCGCCACCCTTCGAGTTCGATATGACGGAGAACCGGTTGCGGACCGACCTGGCGAGGGAACCGATCCGTTCCGAGGATGGGTACGTTCCGGTACCCAAGGCCCCAGGGCTCGGGATCGAGATCGATCGTGAGGTGCTGGAGCGGTATGCGGTCTAAGCGCGCGCTGCCCAGGGCGAGAAGCTTACACCACGAAGATCACGAAGACCACGAAGGGAACGGCGGCACTGGCGTTTCCCTGCTGAAGGCTGATCGCTGCCACTTCGAGTCACGAACCACGAGTCACGACCCTCGAAGAGTCAGAAGAGCGTGAAGGGAGAGGCGCGGGCAGAACGGGGATGGAAGAGCCGTACTTCGAAAGGAGAGCATTGTGGGTAAGGTACCGAAGAAGACCGATCTGGCGATCCACGGAGGGAAGCCGGTCTACACAAAGCCGTGGCGCAGCGGCCCGTTCCATTTCTCGGGTGAGGTCGAAACGCTGAAGCAGGTCCTTGCGGGGCCGGCCCTGCCGCTGGCGCGAGGTAAGTGGGTGATGGCCTACCGGGAGGGATTGCAGAAGCTCTACGGGATGAAGTACGCCGTGACGACCAGCTCGGGAACCGCGGCCCTGCATGTCGCCCTGGCGGCCGCGGGGGTTGGCGCCGGTGACGAGGTGATCGTGAGCCCGGTGACCGACTACGGCAGCATTGGCGGAATCATCCAGCTGAACGCCATTCCGGTCTTCGCGGACCTAGAGCCGGGCAGCCTGCTGATGGATGTCAAGTCGATCGAAAAGAAGATCACCCAGCACACA
>JASLMQ010000260.1 GCA_030746455.1 Candidatus Latescibacterota bacterium | reverse complement strand
CTGAGACTCGCCACGGCACGCAAGCTCGGGTTCGAGAACGTGGTCAACTTCGCCGAGTCCAACCCGGTGGAGGCGTGCCTGGAGCAGACCGGCGGGGTGGGCGCCGATCTGGTGATCGAGTGCTCGGGCGCCCCGCCTGCTATCGCTCAGACCTTCGACCTTGTGCGGAAGTGGGGCCGGATCTGCGCCATCGGGCTGACGGGCAAGCGACCGGTGGAGCTGGACTGGGATGCGGCCATGGCCAAGGTGGCGACCCTGTACTTCAACATGTCGACGGAGTACGGGAGCTGGGACAAGACCATCGCGCTGATGCAGGATGGCCGGATCGACGTGGAGCCGATCATTACCCACCGGTTGCCCCTGACGGAATGGGAGAAGGGCTTCGAAGTGGCTGAGAATATGGAGGCGCTCAAGGTGGTGTTTCATCCTGAGTGAGCGTAACGGCTTTGGACCGAAAGAGCCTGAACCACGAAGACTTCCTATGGTTGCTGTCAAGTGGAAACTTGGAGTTTCTTGGTCTGTCGATAGATGTTCGCGAGGTGGAGGTTCTCGTCGTAGGGGACTTGGTCGCGCCACATCACAAAGATGATTTTGAGCCATTTTGCTGCCAGGGCACGTAGAGCTCGTCTGTGTGTCTTGCCTCGCGCTTTCTGCTGGTCGTAGTAGTCCTTTGCCCATTCAGATTGAGAGAGAGAGAAGTAGGCGAGCCAGTCGGCATAGTAGCGTAGGCGCTTGTTGCAGGCGAATCTGAAGAAGATGGCGTGCTGTTTGGTTTTGCCAGTATTGTTCGTAAGTGGGACGGATCCGGCGGTAGCCTGGAGATGTCTGAATGACTCCCAGCGGCCCTTCCCGTCACCCAGTTCGGCCCAGAGGCTTGGGACAGTGATCCCGGATTGTCCTCCCGGTAGAGATCTGGCCATTTCAGCTACCGGGAGACTGTCGAAAAAAAGCTCGATGGCCTTTCGGTAGTCTTCTATGGTTTCCAGGACGACCTCGAGTTGGCGCAGGAGGGCGTGCACTGAGACGGCTTTAGCTCGGGTGACGTGCTCGGGAACGGGTAGCTGCGGCGTTTTGAGTTGCTGCCAGAGTTCGTCGGTACGGGTTTTGGTGAGCCTATGACGTTTGGCAAAGCGGAGCCACCTGGCGCGTGTGAGTTTCTCCAGGTCCTGGGGCGTCTGGCAGAGCTTGAGGAAGTCCCGGAAGATGGGGGTCTTCAGATCATCAAAGGCCTCGAGAGGACGCAGGTAGAAGGTTTTCAGGTCGCTCCGTAACTGGGTGAGCAACCTGCTGCGGTGGCGAACCTGCTGGTGGCGGTCTCGCGTCAGGATCTTCAGCTCAGCCATCAGGGGAGTGTTCGGTTCGATGGCACGGAGCGTCTGATGGTGAGTGCGAACGAAGTCGGCCAGGACGAATGCGTCGAACCGATCGTCTCTGGCTCCACTGGGACGGTGCATCTTTCGGGCATCCTTGAGGGACTTGGGGTTCATCGGGTAGACCTTGACGTTATGGTCCACCAGCAGATCGATGATGAGGCCCTCGGGCTTCTCGATGCTGGCAACCAGCTGGACCCCTTGCAGCGACCATTCATCGAGGAGACGACCGAACTCCGAGAACCCCTCTAGGGTCTCGTCGAACGTGCGCTCCAGGATGAGTCGTCCCTCTTGGTCCAGGACACACACGTCGTGCTTCTCACCAGCCCAGTCGACACCAACTGCATACACAGAAGCGCTCATGGCTTCTCCCTCGCTTAACCCAGAGAACAAGGAACGGGGGGCTCCCCTTATATCGGCCCTCCGGCAGGGGGCAACTTCCTATTGAGCCTGAGACCCCGCCCACGCACTGGCCGGGACAGTCTTCGTGAGATCCTCCGAGAGATCAGAACACGACGGTCCTCTAGCCAGTGGTGTCCTCTGGCGCCTGAAGTGATGTCGGATACCAAACCATAAGAACAACCAACACTACCAGTCCACGCACCTATATAAGAGCACGAAGAACACCAACAAGATGCAGGTTTGTGGGGGCTATGGAGTCCCAATGTAGAGGAGGGAGCGATGGCTAAGGTGAGGCTTGGCATCATCGGGGTCGGGAAGATGGGCAGGACCCACGTCGACGGGATGGCGGATGTGGAAGACGCGGAGGTCGTCGCGGTCACGGATCCGGCCGGATTCCCGGAGACGGGTCCGAGCCTGGCGGCGGAGTACGGTCTGGATTACGTGGACGGTATCGACGCGCTGGTGGGACGCGCGGATGTCGACGCCGTTGTGGTGACCACGCCGCATGCCATGCACGCCGAGCATACGGTGCCGGTGCTGGAGGCGGGGAAGCACGTTCTCGTGGAGAAGCCGCTCGATACCACCCTGGAGAAATGCGACAGGATCATCGAGGCGGCGGCCGACGCGGACGTGAAGCTGATGGTCGCCCAGAGCCACCGCTACTGGGAGGGGGACGCCGTTGCCAAGCAGCTTCTGGACGAGGGCGCGATCGGGAAGCTCCTGCTGTGTCGCGACGTGCTGGCCAGCGCCGGACTCCGAAGCGCCGGTGACGATCCCCAGGCCTCCTGGCGGACGGACCCGGAGCTCTATGGGCCGGGCGGCCTGATCGGATGGGGGGTCCACGACGTGGACCGTCTGCGTTGGTGGTTCGACAGCGAGGCTGACACGGTGATGGGGAAATCCTATGCGCTGAGGACGAATGTGGAAGGGGACACCACAACCAATATGATGATGATCAACTTCCAGAACGGGGGATGCGCCCACTTCTGGTATTCGGAGGCCCTGCCACCTCCGGGTTGGAAGGGATTCTCGTGCTCGGCCCAGCTTGTAGGGGAAGAGGGCCTGATGGATGTGAACCCCTATGGCGAGGTGCGCGTGGCCCGTTCAGGAAGCGGGGAGTG
Organism: Candidatus Latescibacterota bacterium; assembly: GCA_030746455.1. Next base: position 1,689 of record JASLMQ010000260.1, on the reverse strand, counting down.
GGAGACGGTCTACGACCATTCGACGGTAGACGATCCCCGACAGAAGGCGTTTTCCTCGGAAGACCGGGACTTCATCCGGTGCATCGTGGAGGACACGCCCCCGGCCGTGACGGGAGAAGACGGGCGTGCGGCGGTGGAGATCTGCCTGGCGGCCTATCGGTCGTCGGAGATCGGTACCGCGGTGAAGCTGCCGCTGTCGGAGTAGACGAACGGCAACGACGCTGGTTGTCGCTTGCCGGGCTGGTGGTTATCCTAGACGAACAGGGGGTCGAAGCGGCTGCTTCGACCCCCTTTCTAGTCCGGCTGACCCGTTCTCACACTGCCTGGAATCCGAAGGCCGGATCCAAACGGGTGAGCGCCTCTCCGAATCTGTTCACCTGGAGCCGAGCCGATTCGGACCGGGTGCGCAACCATTCCGCGTAGGCATCCAGGAATCTGTCTCGGCTTTCCTCAGAGATTCCTTCGACCGCCTCCTTCTGGGCCTCTCGCTGGAGGTGGAACATCTCACCGTCCGTCAACCGCCGGAGCAGGTGCAGATAGGCGGCGCGCATGTGGGACAGGATCTTCAGGTAGGTCTCTATGCGTCCGCAGAGCTTCTCCAGTACTCCTGTCACGCCCGTCTTACGGCGCGCCAGCCTCCTGCTGCAGTCCGACGCGCAGCCGTAGTAGAGCTTGGCCCGAGCGACTGTGGCCTCCTCAGCGAACTCCGAGGCGTGGGGCGTGGCCTCCCGGCAGTAGGGCTGCTCAAACACGCCGACCGAGACAAGCGCATAGTCGGCATTGCCCTTGTAGACGTGGTATTTCGTTCTCAGATCGTTGGACCCCTCCGCAAGAGCGAACACGTCGACGCCATACGAGGACAGGCAGTCCCCGTTGTCGCAGAAGAAACTCCGATCCAGGAAGGAGTGAAGCAGACTCGCCAAGTAGACGTTCACGTCCTCGTCGTCGGTTGTTTCTTCGCCGGTCTCGATCCGCGATCTGAGCAGGGCGTCGAGCATGAAGAAGAGTGATTCCTCCCGTTCCCCCGTCCCAACCACCTGGTAAGGATAGCTTTTCATAGCCCCTCCTGGGTCTGGGTTTTTGGGATCGACCGATTTGCAGCGGCCGCGCTCTATCTTCTCTGGCTTACTGTTCTAATATCTAGTATGAGCTGCGCCCATATCTTATATATCGGCCACTTTGAGGGAAGCCCAAGGAGTATCTTCGTTGGCCTGCTCGGGTCGCGTTGGGACTGCCTTCGAGTCGTGAGCGTGGTTTTGGCCTCCAGAAATGCATACGGCCCACGCCAACTTGGCGTGGGCCGTATGCCGATCCACCTCAACTCCCCGGGAGGCTTCCGGTCGGAGCCCGATCCACCTCTCAGTTCACCATTCTGCCGCCGAGCCCCATACCCAACAGCTGTCTGTACCGCAGGATCTGGTCCTCCAGGCCCTGGGTCCTCAGCTCCTGCTCCTGCAGGGCCATGTCGAGCATCGACATGAGGACCTTGCCTTCCTGGACGAGCTGGTAGTGCTCCAGGGCCCGTTTCACCATCACGGCGAGGTCCCTCGGGCTCCACGGCTTGAGGACGAACTTGTAGATCCCGGCATCGTTGATGGCCGACATCGCGACATCGATTTCGCCATGCGCGGTCACCAAGATGCGGATGGCCTCGGGGCAGATGTTCGACAGTTCCTTGAGCGCCTCGAT
>JASLMQ010000259.1 GCA_030746455.1 Candidatus Latescibacterota bacterium | reverse complement strand
TCTGCAGACTCTCCTTGACTTGTTCATACGACCGGTCGATCATACGCACTTGACAATTCCAGGTCACTGGCAAAGAAGAGAAATGCAAGAGGATACCGACGATGACTCGGAAATCCGCTGATCTGAGACGTGGTGTGCGATTCCGTCTGCTGAGCGACGCGCAGATCGAGGACATCCACCTGGCCAGCCTGGAGATCCTTTCCAGGACGGGCATCGTGATGGAACACGCCGACGCGCGCGACCTCGTGGCCGAGGCGGGGGCTGCGGTCTCCGGCGCCCGGGTCTGGATCCCGGCCTGGGTGGTCACGCGCGCGCTGGCCAGCGCGCCGCAAAGGGTGCTGCTCCACGACCGCAGAGGTGACCCCGCCGTGGACCTGTGCGGGGATCGCTCCTACTTCGGCACGGGCTCGGACACACCGACCTACGTGGACCCCGAGTCCGGCGAGCTGGTGAGCACCGACCGCAATTCGGTGAGGACCATCGCCCGGCTCTGTGACGGCCTGCCCAACATAGATTTCGTGATGTCCATGGGCATCGCCAAGGAATGTCCGGGGACCAGCTCCTTCGTTCACCAGTACGCGGCCATGCTCGAGGGAACGGTGAAGCCGATCGTCTTCACCGCCCAGGGCGACAAGGACATCCGCCCGATCTACGAGATCGCCCTGGCCTCCGCCGGCGGGGACGAGGACCTCCTCCGGCTCGGGCCGCGCTGCCTGCTCTATACCGAGCCGGTGAGCCCCCTGGTCTACACCCGCGACGCCCTGGAGATGATCCTCTTCTGCGCCGAGAAGTCCCTGCCGGTGACCGTGCCCAGCGGGATGATGGCCGGGGCCACCGGCCCGGTGACCGCCGCGGGGGCGATCGCCCTGGCCAACGCAGAGACGCTGGCCGCACTGACCGTGCTGCAGCTGGCCCGACCGGGATCGCCCTATGTCTACGGCGGCAACGTTTCGGTGATGGACATGCGCACCAGCATGTTCACCTACGGGGCCCCGGAGTTCCACATGGCCTTCGCGGCCTTCGCGGACCTGGGGCACCACTACGGCCTGCCCATCTGGGGCCTGGCCGGGGCCAGCGACGCCAAGACGCTGGACGCCCAGGCCGCCTCCGAGGCCGCCTACGAGATCCTCCTGGCGCGGCTCAGCGGGAGCAACCTGGTGCACGACCTGGGCTACCTCAACACCGGGCTGACCGCATCCATGGAGCTGATCGTGCTGTGCGACGAGATCGTGGATTACACCAACCGCATCGCGCGGGGCATCGAGGTCAACGAGCGCACCCTGGCCCTGGACGTGATCGACGAGGTCGGTCCCCGCGGGCACTTCCTGGAGAGCGACCACACCGTGGAGAACTTCCGCAGCTGCATCTGGGAGCCCGGGTTGTTCGATCGCAACTCCTACGACGCCTGGAAGGATGCCGGCGGCCGGGACCTGTTCGCCAGGCTCAACGCCCGGGTGAAGGAGATCCTGGCCAATCACCAGGTCGAGCCGCTGTCCGATGAGGTCAGCACCAGAATCGCCAGGATACTGGATGACCGCGAAAAGCTCGCAGAGTGATCACCGATTGCGCGATCGGTGATCGTCGTCACTTGCCGATCAGGCCCGAGTGCCTATGTATGTACCGACTGGGGCAAGCGAGTCCCTCCACGACCATTCCTGTCAAAAGCGTTCTCCGGGTCTGGTTCCGCTTGCCCCAGCCTTCTTGTACCTGTCCGCGTTTGCCTGCCCCTCCGACCTGTCCGCCGCAACCCGACGCAAGCGGAAGCAGCCCTGGATTCCTGGGGGAGCGGGAGGACGCTCTTCGTGAAGAGAATCGCTCGACTCAGATTGGGTGTGGCACATCGTTGTAGTACATAGACTACGTCAAGGGGAGGTGACCCGTGCGAGATCGACGCCGGCGCATCATCTGGAACAACGATGCCGAGGACCTCTCGGGTCCAGCCTTCGGACGGGCGGGCTTTCCCGCTCGCCTCGACTCCGTTGACCAGTTCCTGGACCTGCGAATGAAAGGCCTGGTGGGAACGGAGGTGGATAGCCTGTTCTATTGCGGCTACACGAGAGAGCACATCTGGAACTATCCCACGGAAAACATCCAGGCGTTGGGACCGGATCCTCTCAAGCATGTGGTCAACTTCACGCGCCAGAACGGCATGGAGTTCGTCTTCTCCATCCGCATGAACGACAGCCACACCAGCTTCTATCCTGAGCCGCGTATGGGGAGGAACCAGTGGAAGACAAAGGTCGATCACCCAGAATGGATGCAAGCCAACGTCACCCGAGAGGAGTTCGAGGAGAGGTTCCTGCCCTGGGTGCGCGGGCAGACCCAGGAGCATCCTCTGGCCGACGTCCACGATCGCCGAGGGATCGCGTCGCGCGACTACTTCTCCTGGTCGTCGTTCGACTATGCGAATCCGGATGTGCGGGCGCACTATCTGGGAATCGTGGAAGGCGCCTGCCAGCGCTACGACCTGGACGGGATCGAATTGGACTGGGGGCGGCATCCCTTCTACTTCCGATCCGGCGAAGAGCGCAAGCACGTTCCCGTGATGACAGACTTCGTGCGGCAGGTGCGGCAGCGGGTGGACGAATACGCCCGGAAGCGCGGTCGGCCCATCCTGCTGGCCATGCGGGTGGCGGACTCGCCGGCCCTGTCACTGTCCCTGGGACTGGACGCCGAGTCCTGGGTCGGGGAAGGCTGGGTGGACCTCCTGATCGGTGGGTTCGGCTATATGCCCTTCACCGTCCCGCTGAGGGACTGGGTGCGCCTGGGCCGTCAACATGGGGTGCCGGTCTACGGCTGCCTCAGCAGATCCACGCGCATCTTCAGCAAGCCGGAAGCCATTCGGGCGGCAGCCTACCGGTACTGGGACGAGGGGGCGGACGGGATCTCCTTCTTCAATTTCTTCTTCCATCAAGCGCCAGGGGCCGCCTCGGAGATCGAGCCGGAAGACTATGCGCCATTCCTCGAGGTCGGCGACCCCGGTCGAATCGAGCGGATGAGCAAGCTCTACGAAATTGACCAGCACCTGAAGAACGGATACATGAACCCGGACCTCAGCTGCTGGCCGGGTCAGCTCCCGCTCGCGTTTGCCACAGAATCGGGCCCCGCTGTTGCGGAACTCAATATCCAGATCGCCGATCGTCCGGAGTCTGCATCGAAGGTCACGGTGCAGGTGCAGTGGCAACAGAGGACCGATCAGGAGAGGGTCTCCCTGTGCTTGAACGGCCAGGCGCTGGCCAATCCTCACCCCCTACCGCCTGAAGCGGAGGATCAGGAGGGCTTCACCGAATACGAAACCGGGGCTCTGCGAAAAGGGGACAACGCGCTGGAGGTGACGGTGCAGAGGGCCCAGGGCGAAGACCCCGCTGCCCAGGTGGTCCTGCAGCAAGTGCGTGTCGCGATTTATTATTCGTGAGTTCTGGTAGACTGGCCTTGACCCTTCAGAACCTGGAACTACGAAAATCGCCCCGGCCGCTGTTTACGACCCTTAGCAGTGGCATTTCTGCGGTCGGCCTGGACAGGCTCCAGACACGAAAGGAAGGCATATCCAGGTGGAGGAAGGCCTGGGCGTTGCCTCACAACCAGCGAGGTGCTGGAGTTCGAACGCGGGTACCTCTCCGCGTGTGCGTCCAGCGGCACCTTCGCAAACTCATTCCGCCCGGCCATCGGGTCCACCTGCACCTGACTCGGCAGCTGCGGTCTCACACGTCTCCCAACCTGCTCGACTCCCCTCCCCGACCCTACTCATCCCCTGGTGGTTCCCTGCACAAATCGCCACTTGATTTCCTGCTTCCGGGCGCCTAAGTTATTCTGTGAGTAGAGGAGGACCGTTCCCTACCCTCGCGGCACGGTGGCCGCGCAGTCCGCCTGTATATGCTGGTTGAGGCATCCCCAGGAGAACCGATGGAAGTCGCGCGAATCCTTTCGGTAGGCCGACACAACCCCGACGAAAAGGCCATTGATCTGACGCGTCATCTGACCGGCGACGAGCGCGTGTCCCTGCTGGAAGACCTGAGACGCGAGATGGCGAAGGTGACGCAACGTGAATATCCACAACGACTTCGAAGAGTTCTTGAGATTGCTCACAGAGCACCTTACGGAGCTGATCCATGAGTACGAAGATCGACATACCCAGGGAGAAGATCGCAGGATTCTGCCGACGGGTGTTCATCCCCATCCTCGTTCTCTGTGGGGCTTGCGCTTCTGATCCTCCTCGGCGTGTTGTTGATCATAGGGCCGAAGAGCAGCAGATCCGCCAACTCACTCTGGACTTGTACGACGCCGAGAACCGGAGGGATCTGAATGCAATCATGGGATTCATGGCCGATGGATTCGTGGCACAGATCCCTGGGACTCCCCCTCTGATTAGAGGCAAGGAGGGAGTGCGTGCCGCCACGGAGGCATTCCTGGGCTCTCTGGTGAGTGTTGCAGATGGTCCCATGACAATCGTGGTGTCTGACAATGGCGATATGGCGTACCAGTTCGGCAGGAGCAAGGTCATCGTCCAAGGCCCGGACGGCCAGGTAGAAGACCCCCAGAAGCACCTTTTCGTCTGGCGGAAGATCAACGGCCAGTGGAAGGTTGTAGCTGGGGCCTACAGCAGCGACGTATCGATGTAGCTGACCACGGCAAGCCACCAGCTCTACCTGAGACTTGTGGGCTGCACACCAGTTGGCTTGCTAGGCCCTGAGGTTCGCGAATGGCGTCGCGGCCTTCTGGGACGCGCGCTTGCACGCACACATGTCCCCGACCGGGCGGCCCGAAACGGGCTGGGGCGAGATCCCCAGGAAGGAACTCGCCTTGTTGGGAGACCCATCGCACAGCCGGTAGACCCTGTAGGTCCTGCGCAGCTCCTTGCGTGACAGCATCCCGTCCTCCTATTCCCCCGCCAGCGCCTGCCTGCCCTCGCGTTCCAGCTCCTCAGCCACCTCGTCGAGTGCCGCCTCCACAAGCACCCGGTCGCCCAGACTCCAGGTTTGGGCAACGGCCCGGCGCAGCATGCGCTGCCGCAGGTCGGCCCTCACCAGCTCAGCGATGAGCACTTGTGCGAATCCCCTGGCCTGGCGCCCGTCCATCTACCTCAACGCCTCCATCTCCTGGATCGCCTGGTCCAACGAGATCTCGCCGGCCTTGGCACGGCGTTTAATCCGCTCGCACGCCTGCACCGGGTCTTTTGCCGGGGCCGCCTTCCTCTTCCGCGTCCCCTCTCCGGCTGCCGCCTCGGCCTCCAGGAGCTGGCGCAGCTTGGCCCGCAGCCGGTGGAGCGCGTTCTTTGCCGATCCCCGCTTGAGCTTGAGCACCTGGGCCACGGTGTCCAGCACCCGGGGCGCGTACTTCCGGTCGCTGCCGTCGATCAGGGCCAGCACCAGCAGATAGTCCCGCCCGGACAGCAGGCCCGGCAGGGGTCTGAGCTCCGATCCGCA
>JASLMQ010000258.1 GCA_030746455.1 Candidatus Latescibacterota bacterium | reverse complement strand
GTCCCCTCGATCACCACGCTCGCGCCCGGAAGCGGCTGACCCGACGAATCCATAATCCGGCCAGAGATCTTTCCGGTGCTCCCGGCATCGACAACCTCCGGCAACGCCACCATCACGCACAATACCGCCAGAACGCACGTGACGGGTGCCCATATGCCTTTGTCTATGCGCATCTTGTCTGCCTCCTCACGGTTAGCGGATCGACTCGTAGAACTTCACGGCCACGCCGAAGTCGAGCATCTGCATCGGCCACGCTTCCTTCACGTCCCACGCCTCGCGAGGCAGCAGCTGACCCAGAACGAAGTTGTGGCGAACACGGAAGTCCAATGCCAGGTTCTTCGTTAAGAAGCGTTCCAGCCCCAAACCCACGTTCGCACCCAATGCCGTACGCGTGTCCTGCTGCGGCTCGAGTACAAGGGTCGGGTCCAGGGGATCCGACGTCTGACCCGGGAAGATCATGCCCGACAGCGTGTTATTGTAGTCGTAGAACCCGCCACCCACAACCACATAAACCGACGTCATCTGCTCCTTGAACAGGTCCGTCTGGTCACCCAGGCGAGCCATGAAGTTGATCACCACGCTGTTGATCTGCATGTCCGCGGCGGCGTTCGGGCTCTCGTGCTGCTTCCCGTCCTTCGCATACAGGAACGTCCGGTCCTCGATCTTGCCGTCGTGGTAACCAGCACGATGATACTCGAACTCCATCGTCACTCGGGAATTCATGGAATACAGAAGCGACGCACCCCACTTGGTGGCACTGTTATACCACCCCCTGCGAAGCGCGAACATCGGCATGTTGTAGTTCACGAATGCGCTTGCCCCCACGCGCACGTAGTCCTGCGCGCTTGACACACCTGTCAGCAGCAGGAGTAGCATGGCGACTAATGCGATCGTGCAGCGTTTCCTTTTCAAAGCCGGGCCTCCTTTCGCCCACTGATTGCCATGCGGGACCCCGGTCGATCGGCGTATAACGCCCAGGATCCTCGCAACGATGGTGCATAAAGAGCGAACCAGCTCAGAACTCATCCAAGTGCATCCCTCCTTTCGACTCAGCCTTACGAAAAGCGAATGCGCCTCGATTTCCGGCTATTCTTCAATCTGGCTGTGCGTGAGGGAAGCACCCCTCCGCACATGGCTCACACACCATTGACCCCTGCTCGCCAAAGCCGGCGGCCAACGGTATCTCCAACACTCGACTGCCCCAACCCAAAAAAGGTCGAACCACCGTAGATGGCAACGCGCCCCCTGGCGGTGCGACCTATCTCGACCGGCCAAGCCTTCTCCGGCCGACCTTCAACTCCGATTCACCGTCCCAGACAAGCTGGTAGAACACCTAGGTTTGCGCTCCCTGGCTTTCGCCGGATCCAGACAATAAATGCCACGGAGGCGAACCCTATCGCAAGTAATCTAACACCAGTGACACCATGATGTCAAGAGTTTTCTGCTGTGGATTCTGGACCAGCAGGGAGCCTTGGGAAGGTGGCCGGGCCATATTCACAAGCATATGTTATTCTAAGCCAATATCTAGATTAGGCGTCATTGGCTTTCGCCTCCAGATGCACACCTACCCGTTGACACCAATGCCATATTCCTTATATTTCCTACCGTTCTTGTAGAGCCGGGTGAGTCGACAGCCTGAATTTCATTGTACCCTTCCTGGGCCATACCGATCCACCTGCCCGGGAGGCCAACATCCGGAGGTGTGCTGATGTCGGTAATCACCCGATACAGGAACCCCCACCCGCCAGCCTGGCCCATCAGATTGGCCTGCATCCTCCTCTGTGTCGCGTCGGCACACGCTGCCGGCGCTGTCTCTGGTGGCACGCCGCCGGCTGCACCGGCAACGGCCGAGCCGTCTCCCGCCGATCGCGATTCGCTGACCGCACTGGAAGAGCAGCGGCAACGCGCCCACGATGACTCCGTCGCCATCGCCTCCCTGGCAAGACGGGTGGATGCACACCCGGACAGCGCCCAACTGGTTTGCCAGCTGGGGTACGCGTATCTCAAGGCCAGGAACTTCGACTCCGCAGAGAAGGCCTTCAAGGCAGCCAAGAAGCTGAACAAGCATCTGCCCGAGGCCTACGTTGGCCGCGGGCTGGTCCACGTGGAACGGCCCACAAGAGGGGTGAGCGCCCTATATGGCTACCGCCGCGCGCTGGGAGAGGCCAAGCGAGCGACGAAGATCGACTCCACCTACGCCCCGGCCTACCGGCTTCTGGGTGAGATTCACGAACGCTTCCAGGAAGACCACGACAAGGCGGTCGGCTACTTCCTGAAGTACGTGGAGCTCGCGCCCGGGGACCCCGACGGGCTTTACTATTTCGGTCTCGCCTGCGTGCAAGCCAGGAAACCCGACGTTGTGGTGGAGCACATCGCGCCCTCGTTGGCTACACATGCCAACGAGGCCCGGCTGCTTCCCCTGGTCGCTCAGGCCTACTTCGCCCAGGAGCGCTATGGGATCGCGCTCGAGTATTTCGAGCGCTACCTGCGGAATCTCGAGGAAGAAGAGCGGACCCTCTACACCGACATCGCCCTTGTCGCGTCCGAAAAGGAGCTCGACGAGTACCGGTCGATGACCTGGAGGTGGGAGCAGATCGAGTACCTGGAACGCTTCTGGCGGCGTAGGGATCCCGACATACTGACACGCATCAACGAGCGGATCATCGAACATTACAGGCGAGTCTGGTTCGCACGGACCTTCTTTTCTGAGAGGATCCACCCGTGGGACCGACGTGGGGAAGTCTACATCCGCTATGGGGAGCCCGATCACCGCTCGCGGTCCATCCAGCGCAAGATCACCATGAATCCATCCGTGGACGCCCTGCGCATGCGGTCCGCGATGGACATGTACGGCCACGAGGCCAGCTATCTCACCTTCACCGGCCCCGTGTTCCCCATCCGCTCCAGGAATGCGAACTTCGGGCAGGGCATGCTGGACCTGGTAGCCGCAGACATGTCCGTAGAGGATCAGGACGATTTCTCGGTCGACGCCAACCCTACCGAGGAGTCCCCTTTCCAGGACATATTGCAGGACCCCGACGCGCCTGAGCTCGTGCAGGACATCGTCCAGAACTTCGGTGATGAAAGCACCTCGGAGGACTTTCGCGACATTGGGACGCCGATGTCGCCCTTCGATGAGTCAATGAACCTGGACCTCAACCTGAATTTCGGCGGCTATGCGCCCGTGACCATGAAGAACACGGGTTCTCTGGTGCCGTGGGAGAGCTGGGTCTACACCCAGGTGAATCGAGGGATCGAGATCACCTTCACCGACGAGTCGGGGAACGGCCGATTCGACTTTGCCCCCATACCGCCGCTGGCCAGCATTGCCGGGAGGAGGGACGCGCGGATCGCCTCGAGGATCAC
>JASLMQ010000257.1 GCA_030746455.1 Candidatus Latescibacterota bacterium | reverse complement strand
CTGCTCCGCAATCTTCGCGATCTGCGCAAAGGCCGGCATGAACAGGCCCATGCCGTCGTTGGCGAACACATTGGTGAAGGCCATCGCAGTGAGGCTGGACGCCGGAATCGATGCCGGCCCGACCGTGCCCAGGATGAGCCCTTGGCCGCTCAGCGGAAAGTTGACGTACAGCAGGCCGGTCTGCGCCACGATCCTGGCGAGTCCCAGGTAGGTACACAGCAGCAGCACCACCAGCGCGATGGCCAGTCCCAGACTCATCCCGGCCAGATGCAGCCAGCCGATAGCGAACACAACCCCCACCACAAGTCCTGCCAGAGCCGAACGGTACTGCAGCAGCTCCCCAGCATCGTCCGCCGCATCGGGGCGTCCCAGAGCAGCGGCCAGCACCTTTCTCAGATGGCCCCGGGCCGTCCACAGCGCGAGGACCACATAGCACATCATCGCGCCTCCACCTTGCCAGGACACGATGCCGCCGGAGAATCCTTTGATGCCCAGACCGATGCGGGCGAACGAGGCGATCTCGACGATGTAGATCAGATGGAACAACCAGATGCTGAGCAGCAGGTCCAGGCTGGTCATGTAGGCGAAACCGATGGTGTAGAAGTTGAGGCTCATGTGCACCATCGAGTACTTCGTGACGTAGATCCAGAGCTGCTGGTTGAACAGCCGAATCATCGGGAAGCCCTGGATGAACGCTGGAATCAGGTTCCACCCCTTGATCGCCAGGGCCATGGCCAAGCCCGCAAGGAACGCCTTGCTGTGAAGAAGCCCGGACCATCCACCGTGACCGGTCGCGCCCTCGGCCATGTCCACGGCCACGGACGGAATCGGGTAGGCCAGACGCTCATATTCCGACCACTGCCGCCGCAGGATCACAACGATGCAGAAGGACGCCAGGGCCAGGGCCCCCAGGAGCGCCGTCCACCAGAAGAGAGGGGCGGCCCACGCCCCCCAGGGCATGGCCTGGCCCGGGGGCACGCCTTCGAAGAGCCACCGCATCGCCCCCGTTTCGTTGGTCGGTACCATCCATCCGGGCACGTGGGGCAGCAGATACTCCCCCCACATGTTCTCCGGCGTGGCCAGGTAGTGCGGGATCGCCAGCATGCCGATCCACGTCGTGGAGAGACCAAAGGTGGGCACCATGCCGCCTGCGAGGCCGGCGCAGAGCGCGACCAGGAGCTCAGAGCCCGAGAGTGCGAGCCTGGGGAGGTACCGTCTGATCAGGGGGGTAAGCAGAACGAGAATGAGGTAGGGAATGAACACACCCATCGGGAAGTGCGTTCGGTTCAGCCACGAGCCCCGAACGACGTACAGCGAGTGCAGGCTCCACGCATTGTGGATCACCGCCACAGCCATGCCCACCGCAAGCGCACGGGCCGTTACGCCGCGTATCGCCACCATACTCTCTGGAGACTCCTCCCGCGCCTTCTGCGTGATCCCCACCGCAGTCCCTCTGAGAAGATGCTCTGTACTCGGTCGCCGCGATCGTCCCGATGTCTACACGTTGATCGGCTCGCCGCCGGGGCTGAGGAGGGCCGATCCCTCCTCGGTGTACTCAACCTTGGTCTGCGGCGGCATCGTCTTCCACACAAGGAAGAGCTTGCGGATGTCGTTCAGGAACCCGCGGTTGACCCGCTGCCAGGAGCTGACATCGCCGCTGAGCCGGTGGATGTGGACCTCGATCCGGTAGATGTCGTGCTCGCCCGTAGGTATGGCGTGCATCAGCACATCCTGGCTGGTCCCCATGTCGTACGGCGCCAGCCAGACCCGCAGTGCGATCTCGAACTCCACCCCCGTCCCACGCTCCTCGGATCGAAGCTCCACGTTCTCGGTGGCAAACCGTCCGATCGAGCCCTCACCGTACGACTCGAAAGACCGCTTCAGGTAGGTGTACATCCCCAGGGCCTCGGTCCCGCCCATCGTGAACGGGAAGTCGAAGGCCCAGTCGTCCCCATCCGGATCGGGGAACTCCCATCGCCGCGTCACGTCGGGCACGGACAGCTCTTCGGCCTTCCTCGACGGGTAGAGCGCGGAGAGGAAGACGGTCATCATCACCATCAACGTCGACGAGACCGCCGACAGGGACGAGTAGTTGAGGGACAGGCCGCCCAGCCACCCCTGCTCGTAGAGGACCAGCACGAGGGTCTGACCGATCATGTAGCCGAACACGGCGCCCAGTGTGGCGAACA
>JASLMQ010000256.1 GCA_030746455.1 Candidatus Latescibacterota bacterium | reverse complement strand
CGAAGAGGACGGCGTGCTCCTGTGCCAGGAGCTCGATCGCCACGTGCTCACAAAGGGGGCCTGGGCGACGGTGATGTTCCTCTACCAGGACAGGAACCGGCAGACGGGCGAGTATGGTCCCACCAAGGTGACAATACGCCGGTATCAGAAGCGGGACGGCGTGTACATGCCCCGAAGCAAGTTCAATATCTCCAGCATGGATCAGGCGGGCAAGATCGTGCAGGCCCTACAGGACTGGATCGCGCGCGAGGCCTAATGGGGGTCAAGACCGGAAGCGCACGGGGGCACAGGACCGACCGTCCTGCGCCCTCTTTCACATGGAAACCCCCAGCAAACCGCGCGATATCTGGAAGCTCGTATTGCCCAGAACGGTGGCCCTGGGTGTGAGCGATCCAGACGCGGCCTCGGCGAGAAGCCGGAGCATGCTCCGGACGTCCTGCTCTGGTATGCCCGTCAACGCGAGGTCGGAGTCGCCCGCGTCGGTGCCAGAGGAGGGCCTGTTCGCGGTCACCTGAAGTACCGGGAGCATCGGATGGCCCTGCAGGGGCTGCTCCCCGACACAGGCCAGGAGGACCTCGGCCCCCGTGGCGCCCAGCGCGCCCACGGTTTCGGCCCAGTGGTCGGTCTGGACCTCCATGATGTGCAGCCCGGGAGACCGGGCCCGGCCGGCCTGGGCGAGTGTGGGCAGGGGGCAGGCGCACGCCCCGATGTGCTCTGTAAGCTCTGGGACATCGAGGAAGCTGGCGTTCTGGGGTATCACCACCGTGGAGCCCGCACCGGCGAGCAGGAGCGCGAGCCGGGCCATAGCCGCGGCGGAGACGGGATCGAGCTTCCCCGCCTCGAGCAGGCCAACCCGCAGACCCGATATCGGCACGGCATCACGCGCCGGAGGCGGCGACGCCTCCAGGGCCAGGCGCTCGGTGAACCAGGCTCGGGTCTTTTCGAGCGTACGCTGGATGCCACCGTCCAGCTGTATGCTCACCCATCCGAAGGCTCTTGGATCGATCCCGTGCGCCTCCATCTCCAGGCGCACGTAGTCGTTGTGGGTCTTCTCGCAGCCGTGCTCCATCACCACGGCGCTGTGCACGCACGGATGGGTGAGGTAGCCCAACAGCGTGCGGTTGCACAGGATCTCCGCCGTGTCTCCGGCCACACCGCATCCCTCGGTGTGCGGTAGGGCCACGAAGCGCGATATCACGCCTGCGCGCGCGATTTCGCTTTCGTTGAGATGCTCCGCCGCCATACGGGCGATCTCGGCCGAACACAGGCTGGTGGGCATCACCAGCCCAAGCCGGTCGATGGCGGGTCCCGCGGGGGTCTGGAAGCCCGCGTAGGTGAGCTCTCGGGCGTCCGCGACGTCCGGCGCCGGAATGGGGGCCCCCGACGGGATGCTTCGGGCCCCGATCGCGTCGGCGGCCGACCCGTCGGTCTGTTTCCACTCCCTCCAGATCGAGACCTGGGTGTGCCCGGCCCTCTCGCCCTTGGTCCTGGCCCCCGAAGCGGCCTTCAGGACGAGATCGAGGGTTCGCCGGCCCAGATCGTCCATCGGCTCGCCGTCGAGGTAGGCACCGGCGTTGACGTCCATGTCCGAGGACAGGAGCTCGAACCTCGGGGTCGTAGTGAGAATCTTCACCGTCGGCACGAAGGGGAAGTTCGTGATCGCCCCGTTGCCAGTGACGAACATGATCAAGTTCGACCCGGCCGCCACCTGTCCGGCGATGCTCTCCAGGTCGTTTCCCGGGCTGTGCATGAAAGTGTATCCGGGCTCGACCATCGGCTCGGCGTAGTCGATCACCCGGTCCAGGCGCACATCTGGGTGGCGCTTCGTGGCCGCGCCAAGGGATTTGAGCGCGATATTGTAGAGCCCACGCAGCCTATTGCCGCCCGAGGGGTTGCCTTCAGCGGTGGTTCCGTGCCACGCCGCGAGGTCCTTGTAGCGCTGGACGGCGGCCAGGAACTGTCGCGCCGTGGACAGGTCCTTCACGTTGCGCAGGATGTAGGGCTCCGCGCCGATCAACTCGTCGGTCTCAGCCAGATTGGCCGAGCCGCCTCCGCGGATCACCTCACGCGCAACCCAGGCCGCGAGCGGATTGCCCGAAATGCCGGAGAACGCATCGGATCCGCCGCACTGGAGCGCCACCTTCAGATTCCGAGCCGTTGCCTCGGTTCGAGGTATCCGCTCCACCTGCCTCCGCCATTCCTCGATCTGAGACGCTGCCTCACCCAGGCCGCGCTCGAACCCTCCGTCGAGCGAGAGAAAGCGGTGGGGGACCTCGTCCAGGGGATATCCCATCTGGACCATGTACGTCCGGAGCACGGCGTTGTTGAGGGCTTCGGTGCCCGTGTCC
>JASLMQ010000255.1 GCA_030746455.1 Candidatus Latescibacterota bacterium | reverse complement strand
CCCTCTCGAAGCCTTCGCCCTTCCAGAAGGGCGGTACACTTCGGCCCCGGCTCGCCGGCTCTACGAGCACGTCATTGTGCGTGATCTCCTGGATGCGCCAGCTCTGCGTACCGAAGGTGAACATCTGGCCGACCGACGCCTCCCAGACGAACTCCTCGTCGAGCTCGCCGATCCGCGCGCGGCCGTTCTGAATCCGCAGCTGGTAGTAGCCCCTGTCCGGTATCGTGCCCCCGGACATGTACAGGGCCTGCAGCGCGCCGGGCCGGGCCTGCACCGTGTTCTCGAGCCCGTCGATCGACACCCGCGCCTTGAGCTCCCGGATTCGGGCGTGGCGATACCGTCCCGCCAGCATGTTCAGCACGAGGTCGAAGTGCTCCCTCTGCAGGTCGCGGTAGGGGAAGCTCGTTCGGATATGGTCGAACAACGCATCGATGTCCCACCGCTCCACACCGACCATCGAGATGATAACCTGTGCCAGCACGTCCAGGGGGCACAACACGGGACGGACCGCCTCGATGTCGTGGGACAGGACCGCACCTGTCAACACCGTAGCGTCCAGGATGTCGTGCGGATGCGTTGGGAAGAACGTGCCGCGACTTACCTCTCCCACCCGGTGACCCGCGCGCCCCACCCGCTGGATTGCAGCCGAGACCGAGCTGGGCGACTGGACCAGCAGCACCTCGTCCAGGTCGCCGATATCGATCCCCATCTCCAGTGAGTTCGTTGCCACGATCGCCCTGAGATCACCGGCCTTCATCCGCCGCTCGACCTCTTCCCGGATCTCGCGCGAGAGGGATCCGTGGTGCGCGTACGCGACGTGCCCGTCTGTGGCCTCGTTGATCTTCTGCGTGAGCGACTCGGCCAGGCGCCGGTTGTTCGCGAAGATCAACGTCGACCGATTCCTGGCGATCCGATCCGTGAAGTCATCCACGAAGGAATCCCACACGGTGCCCTCTTCGGCCACGTCATACGCCTCCTCGGGGAACCGGACCGTCAGGTCATAAGCCTTTCTGGCGTCCGAGCGGTGGATGTGCACCGTTCTGGGCTCGTATCCACCGTTCCCGTCCGCCGTGAAGCCGCCAACGAACTCCGCCACCGTCTCGATCGGCCTGATCGTGGCCGATAGACCGATCCTCTGGAACTCGCCCGACATCGGCACCAGCCGATCCACCGCCGTGATCAGATGTACGCCCCGCTTCTCGCCGAACACCGCGTGGATCTCGTCCAGGATCACCGTGGAGAGATCGGTCAGCATCGACCGACCGCCCCGCGAGCTCAGCAGGATATTGAGGCTCTCCGGTGTCGTGATCAGGATCTCCGGCGGACGGCGCACCATCCGGCGCCGCTCCGACTGAGGCGTATCGCCGCTGCGCGTCAGCACCTGGATCTCCGGGAAGGCCTGGCCGGCCTCGCCGAACGTGCGCTCGAGCGCCTCCAGGGGCCCGCTCAGGTTCCGCCTGATGTCGTTGTTCAGCGCCTTGAGAGGGGAGACATAGAGCACCCGCGTGTGTCCCGTCTCCAGATCCCCGGTCACGAACCCGTTGATCGCCCACAGGAACGCCGCCAGGGTCTTGCCGCTTCCCGTAGGCGCCGTGATGAGGCTGTGCTCTCCACGACTGATCGCCGTCCAGGACCTGGCCTGCACGTCCGTGGGCTCGCCCACGTCCTCCCTGAACCAGCAGGCGATCAGCGGATGGAAGAGATCCAGCACATCCGAAGTCGATTCCATATCCCTCTACTCGCTTCTCACAGGAAGGTCGCGACTTGCACCGGCCCGTTCGTCGAAACGACCCTTTACAAACCCAATACAGCGACTACATTTATGGGTGTAGGCCCCGGATCTGACACGCTTGGATCAGTAACCCAACACGTAGGCCTGCCTCCGACCCTGAAGGCTCAGATTTCGCGTTTTTCGCGCTTTTCGTAGTTCCGGTTTTTCGGTCCAGGAACAGCGATGACAGGAACCGATCACAACGCTCTGGAATGGAAGCCGATGCCGCTTCCCCCCGACGTCTCCCAGCTCGGCTTCCTCGTGGGCACCTCCGGCTACCACTACGACGACTGGATCGGCCGCTTCAACCCGCCGAAGCTGGCCCCGGGGCAGTCTTCTCTGTTCGCGGATCTCGAGCCGGCCGACCAGGACCGCCTGGTCTTCTACCAGAAGTACTTCCCCTTCGTGGAGATCAACAACACCTTCTATCACGAGCCTTCGTCACGATACTTCGAGAGCCTCGAGCGGCGCAGCAGGCCCTCAACACGCTACGCCGTGAAGGTCTACAGAGAGATCTCCCACACGAAGGAGTGGAGCGTCGACAGGTCGCGCGAGCTGATGCGCAGGCACGTCGACGCGGTGACGCCCATTTCGCGATCGGGCCGACTGTACTCCTTCCTGGTCCAGCTGGAGGACCATCTCACCCTGAATCAGAAGCGCCTGGGCTACCTGCTGGAGACCGCGTCCGTTGCCACGGATGCCGGCCTCGGCGTCCACATCGAGTTCCGACACCGCAGCTGGCATTGCACCGAGGCACTGCAGACCCTCAAGGATAGCGGGGTGGGCATCTGCAACACCGAGATTCCGCCCGTCCCCCATGCCTTCCCCCTGAAGGCCTATGCCACCAGCGGGAAGGGCTACCTGCGCTACAGCGGCCGCAACCTTCAGAACTGGTATCCCGAGGGCAGGCAGGAAACCGAGGCGGACCGGATCTCGGCCAGGAACGCCCGGTACGACTACATATACTCCCCGCAGGAGGTGGAGGAACGGGTGCTTGGACAGATCGCCCTGGCTCAGAAGACCGAGGCCGTCGCGGTGGCCTACAACAACCACTACAGCGCCCAGGCCGTGATGAACGCGATTCAGAACATGGAGATTCTCTACCGAAGACTCGGCGCGAAGGATAGTCCCTGACGGCCATCACCATAGTCTGATTCCTTATCCCGTCAGGACCCATAAACCGGATGCCAATCGATCGCTATTATCTGGGGTGCGGAGTCTGGAACAACAAGGCCTGGACTGGCTCACTCTATCCGGAGAACGCCA
>JASLMQ010000254.1 GCA_030746455.1 Candidatus Latescibacterota bacterium | reverse complement strand
CTCTACCCGGCTTGTCGGCCTGGTCGGTGCGCTCCTTCTGGGGATGACGCCCACGTTTCTCAGGTGGTCGGTGGAGGGGCACCCCGACCTGCCACAGCTCTTCTGGATCCTGTGCTGCCTCACCTGCTGTGTGGCGATGTGTCGCGGTCTCAGTCTCAAGCAGACCATGCTAGCCTCGATCTTCGCCGGCCTGGCATTCGGAACGAAGTACGCAGGAGGGTTCCTGCTTCCGGTCATAGCGGCCTCGGCGCTCTTGCCCTCCGCGGATGGACACTTCAGCCTTCGGACGGGTTTGGACAGACTGCGTAATCGGACGGCGCTGATCGCCCTCGGTTCGATCCCTGCCTTCTTCATCGTCGGCTTTGCCGTCACCAATCCCTTCGCGCTTGCCCGTCTCGGCGAGTTCATCCACAGCCTCGAGGTCGAGAGGGAGATCATGGCCTTCGGGCACACCAGCCGGGTCGATGTCGGCGGCCTGGCCTGGCTGTGGCTTCTCGCCGATGTAGCCGGGAGGGCGAACGCCGTCATACTAGCCCTCTCCCTCGCGGCGGGATCGTGGTACGTCGTCAGGCGCCGACGGCTTGCCTCGATCAGCGGCATCCTGCTCGTGTGGATTGCCCTCTTTCTGGGCTACCTGGTCCTGGAATCGAGCCTGCGGAGGACCCGTCACCTCCTCCCGGTTCTTCCCGTCTTGTTCGTGTTCCTCGCCCAGGCCTATCGGGCCATCTGGGCGGAGGCGAAGGGCCGCTTGCCCGGTCGATCTGTCGTGCATCTGATCCTGCCTCTCCTGATACTGGGCCTCTCATGGGGCCGGCTTGCCGCGACAATCGACCTCTTCGAGCAGAAATAGCAGCGCGACGAGCGAAGCCCCGAGATCCGGGCCGGGCGTTGGCTGGAGGAGCACCACGATCCCTCGTCGACCGTGCTCTACGACGCCTACGCCTACGTACCGCCCGAATTCGAGCGCGCCCTGCCCACCGCAATAGGCATCAGCTACCCGCTGGTCGTCCATTTCGAGCCCGACCTTATCGTGGTCCGCGGGGCGACGGCCTCGGCCTATCGCGACACCACGAGTGCCTCAACCGTCCGGATCGGCAGGGATGCCTTTCTCGACAGGCATTCCTTCTACGCCCACCTGCACGGGGCACGCATCCGCGACTACGCGCTCGCACACGATTTCGCGGGCGTTGCGGTCTACCAGCGATCTGCCGGGAAGCGGTTGCCGGAATCCGGACCGGGCTTCACCTGGCCCGAGCGGGTGAACCTCGCGATGTCCGACCGCTACTATGGCCAGAACGTGGCGCGCGCGACCATGGGCGATATCGCCCTCGACCTAGAGAACTGGGATGAGGCGGCCCGGGAGTATCGGCTGGGTACCGAGGTCGACCCCGATGACCCGGTTCTCCACTACACGCTCGGGCGTGCCTGTCTGTCAGCAGGCATGCGCGACAGTGCCGAAGCGGCCTTCGCGAAGGTCTTCGATCTGGACCACGCCAGGCCCGCGGCCTACAATGCCGCGAGCCGACACACCGTCGCCCGCCATTACTTCGACGCCGGTCTGGTTCACAAGGCCATCGACGAAGCCCAACGCGCCCTGGAGCTGGATCCCAATCTTGGACAGGCTCATTTCGATCTGGCGCTGTTCCATCTCGTCGAGGGCGAACCGATACGCGCGGATTCGATGTATTCAGAAGCGGTCGAACGCTTCGGACCGGACTCGACGGCGGCGCGGGACCTTCAGAACCTGATCCGGAACGGCATCAGGAGTGTCGAGGCGCGAAGGATCCTCGAGTCGCGATTCTAGGCCCAATGCAACAAAGCGCAACCACAGATGAGCACCGATGTACACCGATGAGGACGCGTCAGAGCCTGACGATTGCAGGTTGGGACGGGCCTCCTGCACGGTCGCACGACGGCGAGTAGATCAGAATGGTCGCCCCTCATCTGACGATCAAGGTTGGATCTCGCACGTCCCGTCCCTCTAGCTGACGTGTAGATTCACCAGGAAGCCTCGTGTATCTCACTTTTCGCGTCTTTCGCGTTTTTCGTAGTTCCAGCCTTAGAACAGGAGATCACTCGCATGCCTCGCTTCGACCTGCTGAAAGGCCTGTTTGGCTTGCTGCCCACCCCCTACACGGACGACCTCGAGATCCACACGCAGGATTTGCGGGCCGTCGCCAACTTTTGCTGCGAGACCAAACAACACGGCATCGTGTGGCCCGTGATGGTGGGCGAGTTCTACTTCCTCGGCGAAGAGGAGCGGGTGCGAAACCTTCACGAGGCCCTCGAGGAAGTGAACGGTCGGATCCCGTTCGTGTTTGGCTGTTCAGGCGTTTCGGTTCCCCAGGCCCTGCTCTTTGCCCGGGCCGCACGGGAGGCACAGCCCGATGCCATCATCGCGATGGCGCCGGCCCGAACGAACGCGGCCGTGGCCATCGATATGTACCATCGTCTCGCCGACGCCTTCGATGGCCCCATCATGGTCCAGAACGCCGGAACCTACAGCCCGCTCAACGGTGACCAGATCGCGAAGCTGGTCGAAGACATCCCCCAGATCGAGTACATCAAAGAGGAACGGCAGCCCTGTCCCAAGAACGTGAGCGATGTCGTCGACCGCGTTGGGGACCGCCTCAAGACCGTCTTCGGAGGGGCCGCGGGCAAGTTCATCCCCGATGAGCTCCGGCGTGGCGCGAACGGCTGCATGCCCGCCTGCGAGCTCGGGGACGTCTTGGCGAAGGTCTTCGAGCTCTGGTGGGCCGGCAGCGAGGAGGAAGCGCGCGACCTGCATCGAAGAGTCCTGCCACTCATCAACCTGGAGTCACATCCGTTCATGCGCTACATGCTCAAGCGTCGGGGCGTGTTCACGTCCCTCGCGGAGCGGTCGCCCGCAGGCGCGATGGCCCTCGACGACAACGACAAGGCCGAGATCTCGATCCTGCTCAAAGCGGTCGAGAACGAAATCGAAACCTTCCCTTTCGGCCCGGAATGACGCTCCTGCGGAAAGGACGCTGGACCCACCTCGACACGGGTCTCGGGACCCCAACCCCGGCGGATCTCCCGGCTTCTCCTTTCTGCTTGAAGCCTGCCCCGGGCTCGACCTTGGTGACCTTCGTGGTCCATCTCTGTTCAGGTCAAGGCAATGGATACCCTACGCATCGCGGTTGTCGGCTGCAGCCGGCGCGGCGCCAACCTCGCGCACAGGCTCTCTCAATCCCCCGACTTCGAGCTCGCCGCCCTCTGCGACATCCACGCCGAGCGCCTCCAGGAGCTCGGAGCGTCCTACGACACGGAGACCGTGTCCGACTTCTCCGCGCTCGTGGGCCGCGAGGACATACAGGCCGTGGCCATCGCGACACCCCAGGACACACACCGGGATCTGACGGTCGAGGCCTTCCAGCACGGCAAGCACGTCTTCTGCGAGAAGCCCCTCGCGCGCACGGTGGCCCAGTGCGACGATATGATCGCTGCAGCCGAGGGAGCGGGCCGCACGCTCATCGTGGGCCAGCAGATGCGCTATCACTACTTCCTGCAGAAGATCGCCGATCTGATTCAGGATGATGTGATCGGAAAGCCGATCATGCTCTGGCTCAAGGAGATGCGCGGTCCCTTCCGGGTCTCACCCGAGCACATGTGGATCTTCGACAGGGAGCGGAGCGGCGGGATGCTCGTGGAGAAGAGCTGCCACCACTTCGACCTGTTCAACTGGTACGCCGGTTCCAGGCCCGTAAGCGTGTATGCGTCGGGAGGGCAGGATGTCTTTCACGAACTCGCTGGCGTCCGGAGCTCGATCTGCGACAATGCCTGGGTGATCGTCAACTACGAAAGCGGAGCGCGGGCCGTGTTGGGCTTGGGCATGTTCCTAGGCCGTTCCCACCCGCAGGAAGGCGGCATCGGCACGCACCGGCGTGACATCGGTGTGGCGGGCGAGAAGGGCATGATCCTTCAGGGGGGGGCACTCCCGCAGGACGCCGTCGAGATCCACTCCTCCCAGAATCGGGACGTCACCCGGATCCAGATGGACCCGAAGGGCACGCGGCCCACCCCCTTCAACCAGCACGGCGAGGTCGGGATCTTCATGGATTTCGCCGCCTGCATTCGAGAGGGGCGAAGGCCCTTTGCCAGTGGTGACGCCGGCAGGTTGGCCCTGGCCGTTTCCCTCGCGGCCGAGCAGTCGATCGACGAAAGACGCGTGGTCGCGCTTTCGGAGATCTGCGACATACAGTGAGAAGGGCAAACGCAGCTGTCAGCATTCAGCGTACAGCTATCAGCAGAATCAGATCAATAGATGCGCCTGATAATGATCTTCCGACTGGCGATATGGAGCGCAGCCTTTGATCTGGCTGAGTGCTGAAAGCTGTTCGCTGAAGGCTGGTTCACGAAGAGGACCGGACCATGGTGGGTAAGCTCGAAACCCCAATCCGCTGCGCCGTGATCGGCTACGGCCCCCATCACATCTTTGGCCGGGCGCACGGCAGATGGATCGACGCCACACCCGATCTGGAGTGGGTCGCCGTGTGCGACACCGACCCCGAGCGCCTCGCGGCCGCAACCGACGAGTTCTCCCATCTGGAGACCTACGTGGACCTCGCGGAGATGCTCGACCGGTCAGAGATCGACATGGTCTCCATCGTGACCCCTCACTACACGCACGCCCCGATTGCCCTGGAGTGCATCCGAGCGGGAAAGCACGTGGTCGTCGACAAGGCGATGTGCCTGAACGTGACCGAGGCCACGGCGATGATCGACGCCGCTCGGGAGAACGGGGTCGTGCTCGCCGTCTTCCACGCGCGCAGACACGACGGAAACTACCGCGCCATCGTCGAAACCGTCCGCAGCGGCGCCATTGGGGACGTGTTCCACGTCGAGCTGACCGCAGGGGGCTTCGGCAGGCCCCAGGACTGGTGGTACAACAGGAAGGCCCAGGGAGGAGGGGGATTCTACTACTGGGGGCCTCACGCGATCGACTGGGTGCTCAACCTCGTCGGCGGCCAGGTGGAAGGGGTCACCGGCTTCTACCACAAGCTCGTCTGGGACCACGTGGACGTCGAAGACCAGTCGCGCGCCATCATGCGGTTCGACAACGGCACCGTGGCCGATGTGACGTGGTCTCGCATCGATGCCGCCGGCAAGCCGCTCTGGAGGATCCTGGGCACAAAGGGCGCGATCGTCGATATGGGAGCGGGAGGGAACAAGGGCTACCAGGACGAGATCGCCGGCCCGTCCGGCGGCAGCTTTCAGTTGATTACGATAGAGGACGGCAAGCGCTCGGAGCAGACCGTCCCGTACCGCGACTCCGACTGGCTGACCTACTACCTGGAGGTGGCCGATCACCTCCTGAGAGACGGACCAGTGCCCGTGACAGGGGAGGACGGCAGACGAACCATCGCTGTCTTCGAGGCCGCGGAGAAGTCTTCGGAGACCGGCATAACCGAATCCGTTCAGTACGAGTGATCAATGGGTCGGAGGGTCGCATCGTGTACCAGAGAGGCCTGGTAAGGGAACAGGACGTAGAGCCTTTGGGAGAGTCGGTCGTCACAGTGCTCGAAAGGGTTGGGGCCCTCTACCAGAGCGACGAGATCCTGAACGCCCTCGGGAAGGCCGGCGCGCGGGTCGACGCCAACGAACAGGTGGCCAGATTCCCCAAAGAGATGACGTCCGACTTCCTGCAGTGTCTACGGAGCGAATCGGACGCCGATCAGCAATCTGACGACCACGAAGAGACCTTCCGCGCGCCCGGACTCGGATGGTTCTTCCACCAGCTTTCCCCTTACGTCTACGACGCCGAAAAGCGCGAGAAGCGTCTCGGGAATCGGGAGGACTACATCGAGCTCATCAAGCTGTGCGATGTGCTCCACCCCGAGCGCGGCACAGGCCACTGTCTCCTGCTGTCCGATGTCCCGGCCTTCCACGAGCCGCTCGAGGTCACACTGCTTCAGTTCGAGTACGCGCGCAAGCCGACCGGTGCCTACGTTCAGGATGTGGGTCAGATCGACTACCTCAACGAAATGGCCGACATATCGGGTATCGAGGGCCTCACCTGGCTCGCCAACGTGGGATTCTCCAGCCCGCTCCGCCTCGGGAAGGATGTCGCCGATCGGTATGTCGCCAAGATCAGGCGCGACAACGGCTCCAATCTCTACATCATGACCATCAGCGGCGCGGGACTTCCCGTCACCGTTGCCGGGTGCGTGACCGTGGGCGCTGCCGAATTCATGGCCAACTGGATGGCCGCCAGGTCCCTAAATCCGGACGTCCGGCTCACCGGCGGCTCCTGGATCGCCACCATGGACATGCGCGCCTCGAGCGAACACAGCTACACCGCGCCCGACGCCATGATGCGCAACTTCGCCCTTCGGGAGTTCATGCGCCGCTGGACCGGCATCTCGGTCGGAGCCGGTGGCGGCGAATACTGCCCGGCCAAGGTCCCTGGCCCGTACGCGGCTCTTGAGAAGGCCCACGCCGCGATGACCGTCGCCGCCTTCACGGGCAGACATCCCGGGGTCGGCTCGGGCCACCTCGACGGGGGCCTCGTTGTTAGCCCGGTACAGCTCCTGCTCGACCGTGAGATGGCCGAATGCCTGGGCCAGCTGGAGGGCCCGATCGACGCGAGCGAGGACGCGATCGGCCTGGAGGGCATCCTCGACGTCGGCCACGCGGCAAGGGGTAACTACATGGGCACAGACCACACCTACCGGCACTTCCGCTCTAGCCTCTGGCTGCCACAGCTCCTGGAGCGCGCGGGATGGAGTGGGGCGGAGACCGAGGAACAGGTGGTACGTCGCGCTCAGGATAGGGTCAACGATCTTATCGCGTCCTATCACAAGCCCGATGTGGACGAGGACATGCTGGCCAGGCTGCGACAGGTCATCGACCGCGCACGTCGGTCCCGTCCCTAACCGCCGCCGGTGGGCAGAGGCGTCCCTACCGGGCATCTGGACATGGGACTTCAGCCCGATCTCGCCACCGTCATGGTCTCCGTATCTCCTTCTTGGCTGGGAGGCCTGTTCCTCAATCGGTGTGTATCGGTGTCTATCGGTGGTTCCGCTTTGTTTTGATCTTGGTTCTTCAATGTGTGGTTCTTCAATGATTCCCGAACTGTCATCCCTTGTAGGCAAGGTCCTCACCGTCACCGGCCCTATCGATGCCGCTGACATGGGGATCACGTTGCCGCACGAGCATCTCCTGACGCTCCACACCCCGCCCGAGGTCGTGCTCTCCGATCCCGATCTGGCGGCAGAGGAGCTCGGGCTCTTCTTCGAAGCCGGGGGAAGAACCGTCGTCGAGGTCACCAGCCGGGGCATCCGGCGGGACCCCGCGGGCCTCCGCGCTATATCCGAGGCTTCCGGTGTTCAGATCGTCATGGGCTCCGGCCACTATAAATGGCGGTGGCACCCGGAGGATATGGATCGCCGCACCACGGCGGACATCACTCGCGAGATCATCGAGGACATCACCGTGGGGGCCGACGGAACCGGCATCCGGTCCGGCGTCATCGGTGAGGTGGGTGTGAGCGAGACGCTTCAGTACAACGAGGAGAAGTCGCTCGTCGCCAGTGCCCACGCCCAGCTTGAGACCGGCGTGGCCTTGAACCTTCACGTGCATTTGATCGACAAGGTCGAGGAAGAACGCCTCCGCACGGAGGTCCTCGACATCCTCCAGCGCGAAGGCGTGGATCTCAGCCGTGTGATCGTGAGCCACTGCGAGGCCTCCCCCGACGCGGTCGACTACCACGAGCGGATCATAGAACGAGACGCCTATGTCGAATACGACCTCTTCGGCATGGGGGCGCGCGAAAGCTCGGCCCTCCCCACCTACGAGCAGGAGATCGCGGGCATCAGAGACCTGATAGGCAGAGGGTACCTGGACCGGATCCTGATCTCCCAGGACATCTGCTACAACGATCTGCTGGTTGCGAATGGTGGCTGGGGATACGCCCACATCCTAAACGACGTCGTGCCCAGATTCAGGGAGTTCGGCGTTGATGATGTCGCGATCAGGACAATGATGGTAGGTAATCCAGCAAGGTTGTTCCCGATCACGTCGCCAGCCTGACAACGCTATTGGCAAGGGGAGCGCATCATGGAGCCACGCGAGCGATGGCTTGCCGTCCTGAACCATGAGAAGCCGGACCGCATCCCGATGGACTACCGGGCGACCGCGGAGGCCAGCCAGCGCCTCCTGGATCACATGGGTCTGGCTTCGCTCGATCAGGTCCACGAAGCGCTTCACATCGATCCCATCGTGGGCGTCGGCCCCAGATACATAGGCCCCCCGATACCGGAAGACGAGGATGTCTATGGCATCGGATACCAGAACACGGACTATGGTACGGGCCACTACCGGGACGCCGTCCGGCATCCCCTGGCCGACTACAACAGCGTCGAGGAGATCGAGGACAACACCAGCTGGCCCAGCCCGGACTGGTACGACTACTCCGGGATCCCGGATCAGATCGTCGGCAAGGAACACCTCGTCATTCGAGGGGGCGGATCCGAGCCCTTCGCCACCTACAAGTGGCTCAGGGGCGTGGAACAGGGCTATATCGATCTGATCGAGAGCCCCGAGATCGTCCACTACTGCCTCGGTAAGCTCTACGACCATTTATACGAGATCACGCGTCGGACCTACGAGGCCATCCCCGGTAAGATCATCTGGACTTGGGTAGCCGAGGATGTGGGGTCTCAGGAAGGGCTCATCATCTCCCTGGAGCAGATCGAGACGTTCTTCGTCCCCCATATGAAGCGCATGGTCGACCTCGTGCACGAGGGAGGCGGCTACGCCTTCCACCACAGTGACGGGGCGGTGAGCGAGAACGTCCCCACGATGATCGAGAAGGTAGGGATCGATGTGCTCGATCCCGTCCAATGGCGGTGCAGGGGGATGGAGCGCGAGGGGCTGGCGAGGGACTTCGGAGACAGCCTCGTCTTCCACGGCGCCATGGACAACCAGTTCACACTCGTGAACGGAACCCCTGAAGAGGTCCGCCGAGAGGCCGAAGAGAACATCCGCATCCTGGGCTCTTCCGGGGGATACATCCTGGGCCCGTGCCACAACCTTCAGGTCGTCAGCCCGCCGGAGAACATCGTGGCCATGTACGAGGCCGGGTACGAATGCGGCTGGTTGTAGCGTACCGGTTCAGCCTGCCAGACAGAGGATGACACGACGATGGAAGCCTACGACGATACGGAGAGACTGGTCGCCGCTTCCCGGCATTTGTGGCAGAACTATTTCTCCGACGAGCCACCGGCCGAGAGGCCCGATGTGCTGGTCCGCGGGGAGGGCATCTACGTCTACGATGCGGAAGGGAAGCGCTATCTGGATACCTTCGCGTCTCTGCTGACGACGCTGTGCGGCCACGGTCGGATGGAGGTCGTCGAAGCCGTGCGGGACCAGATGGAGAAGCTGGCCTACTTCCCGGGTGGCTACGACTGCATCATCGAGCCCACGGTCCGGCTCGCCGAGAAGCTCGCCGAGGTCACGCCGGGAGACCTCTCCGTTTCATTCCTCGTGAACGATGGCTCGGAGGCAACGGAGGCGGCCATCAAGATGGCGCGCAACTACTTCTGGGTGCAGGGCCAGGAGGCTCGAAAGAAGATCATCTTCAGGCGCTATTCGTATCACGGCGCCACCCTCGGCGCCATGTCGGCAACGGGCCTCCCCTCCATGCGCCGACCATTCGAGCCCCTGGTCCCTGGGTTCACGCACGTGATGCCCGCCCGCTGCTATCACTGCGAGCTTGGCCTGGAACCCGATGGATGCGGGATGGCCTGCCTGAGGAACCTGGAGGCCACGGTGGAGTGGGAGGGACCCGAAACCGTCGCCGCCATCATCATGGACACGATCCCGGGCTCCAACACGGGCTTCCCTCCCCCGCCCGAGGGGTACCTCGAGGGCGTACGCGCCCTCTGTGACGAACACGGCATCCTCCTCATCCTGGATGAGATCCAGGTGGGATGCGGACGAACGGGAAAGTGGTTCGCCTGCGAGAACTGGGGCATTGCACCCGACATCATCGCCCTGGCCAAGGGTTTTTCGGGCGGCTACCTCCCCCTGGGCGCTGCCGTCGCGTCGGACCGTATCGCCAAGACCTTCAAGGAGGCCAAATCCGGCTTCCGCCACGTCCACACCTATGCGGGGCACCCCGCCGCATGCGCCGCCGCCCTGGCGAACCTCGAGATCATCGAGAAGGAGAATCTCGTCGCCCGCTCCGCAGAGCTCGGAGCCCATCTGAAGGAGCGGCTTGAAGCGCTCTACAAGTATCCGGTCGTCGGTGACGTTCGCGGGATGGGCACGCTCTGGGCGGTCGAGCTCGTGGGTAACCGGGACAGCCGAGAGGCTGTCAAGCCATCGGGCAGGGCAGGGGGCTTCGTCAGCAAGTTCTGTCGTGAGGCGGGCATGATACTCAGGGCCAACGGGGATATCATCGTCCTGGCCCCCTCATTGATCATGACCAACGACCAGGCTGACGAGATGGTCGGTCTGATCGACCAGGGAATCGCCCAAGCCATGGAGCACTGCAAGCTCGAGGGAGACAGCTACACATGGTCCGAGTGAGCTGCAGCCACGCATAGAGGGAGTGAGCGCCATGCCCAGTCGTGAGAAGCTCGTCGAAATGCTCCGCCTGATGTACAGGATTCGCTTCTTCGAGGAGAAGGTCCGCGAACTCTACGACTACCACAGTTTCCGGCAGAAAGGTGACATCGCGGCGGATGAGTACGACGTTCAGACCCGGGGGGTCATCGCCGGCGCGGCCCACCTGGCAATCGGCCAGGAGGCAACAGAGGTCGGCACGTGCGCTGCGCTCCGCGAGGGAGACACCGTGGCCAGCACCCACCGCGGCCACGGGCACGCCATCGCGCGAGGGGCGGACGTCAGACCGATGCTCGCCGAGCTGATGGGACGGAAGGCGGGCTACTGCGGCGGGTGTGGTGGCTCCATGCACATCTTCAGCCCTGAGCTGGGTCTCCTGGGCGGGAACGGCATCATCGGCGCCCAGATCCCCATCGCAACCGGCGCGGCCTTCTCCGCCAAGTACCGCGGCACGGAGGAAGTGTCCGTGGCCTTCTTCAGCGAGGGCGGGAGCAACCAGGGGACCTTCCACGAGTCGCTCAACATGGCCTCGTTGTGGAAGCTTCCCGTGATCTACGTGTGTGAGAACAACCTCTAT
>JASLMQ010000253.1 GCA_030746455.1 Candidatus Latescibacterota bacterium | reverse complement strand
GCCATCTGGTAGAGCCCTTCATCACCGGGCGGCACCGCCGCCGTGACCTCTTCAGACAGCGTGAACCGGAGGGCCCTCTGGGCCAACTCCAGCTCGTCGATGGCGTGATACCAGCACTTCTTGTACTTCCGCTCCTCCCCCTTCTTCCGCCGGGCGTGGGCCAGCGCCTTGAGGGCCAACCGGGCAACGCCCTTCTCCTCGGCCTTCTCCATCACCTGCGGTCCGAAGTTGCCCTCCGCGTAACAGACGTAGTTGATCGGGAACAGGATCGAGTCGAACGGGTACCGGTCCATCAACGCGACGGCCGCCTCTGCCGAGTGGGCCGAGAATCCCAGGTACCGGACCTTGCCCTCCTCTCTGGCCTTCTCGAACAGCTCCATCGCTCCGCCTGGGGCGAGCACCTTCTCCACGTCTTCCATCTTGCTCATCGCATGGAGCTGGTAGAGATCGAAATGATCCGTGTGGAGTCGTTTGAGCGACTGCTCCAGCTCCTGGCGCGCCCCTTCGGCGTCCCGCATCTGCGTCTTGCAGGCCAGGAAGGCCTTGCCACGATGGGGTCTGAGCGCGGGGCCCAGCTTCTCCTCGGCCTCGCCCTTGCCGTAGCTGGGCGCCACATCGAAGTAGTTCACGCCCCGGTCAACCGAGTCCGCGACGGTCCTGTCGGCATCCTTCTGCTCCATCCCGATCACGACGATCCCGCCGAACCCAATGATCGAAAGCTCCGCCCCGTCCTTGTAGGGCCTCCTGGCAATCTGGCCGCCGGCCGTGCACCCTGCCAGAAACGCCAGGTTCCCCTGTTGGATCGCCAGGCTCGAGATGGCTGCGGCCTTCAGGAACTGTCGCCGTTTCATATCGCTGCCTCCCTTCGCAGGAGATCCTGCTGGTTCATCGCGGGGTCCGTCCTGCAGGCCAAGCCTGATTCCCACGGGTTCACTCGAAAGCCGTCCGAATCTGCTCGATGCTCTTGGGAACGCCCTCCAGCGCATCCGCCTTCCCTTCGAACTCGATGGACACGTAACCTCTGTAGTCCACGTCCTTCAGGATACCGACGATCCGATCGTAGTCCAGCTCGAGGGTGTACCACTGGCCGCCGCCGAAGTAGGTCTTGGCGTGAACGAGCGCCGCGTGGGGTGCCAGCATAGAGAGCTTGTCGTAGGGCACCTCGAGGAAGTTCCCCGTGTCCAGGGTCACCTTCAGCCACGGCGAATCGACCGCCTCTACGATCCGCAGCACCCCCTCAGGGGTGTAGGTGAGTCCCCAGTGATTCTCGAGCGCGAGGACCACGCCCCGGGCCTCGGCAAGGGGCATGCAATCCCGGATGCTGTCGATCACCCACTCGAACGCCTCGTCATCCGTGTGGCCCTCCACGGGGGGCTCGACGCCCTCCGCGGCCATCAGGTCGTCGAACGACTCGATCGTCTTCCACCGACCGGAGTTAAGCCGAATGACGGGAAT
This sequence comes from Candidatus Latescibacterota bacterium, assembly GCA_030746455.1. The sequence continues at coordinate 2,048 of JASLMQ010000253.1, read as the reverse complement.
GCCGAGCTGATAGGCAAGCTCGATGCACCACTTCGTGTGACTGATCTGGGCGCCGCGATCCCGTGGGTTCGGATAGACGAAGTCCTGGTGGATCGAGAGCGCGAACAGATCCATCCCCTGCGCGAGGGCCTCGCGTTTGATTCCCATCACGTAGGCCGGATCCTCGGACGCCATCTGCTGATGCAGCACCTCCACCCCATCGAGCCCCATCTCCCGGGCCTGACGGATCACGTGCTCGATCGGCACCCGGTCCTCCCGGAAATGCCAGAACGAATACGACGACACCCCGAGGCGCAGCTTCGGGCCCTCACTGGCCATACCCTATCTCCTTTCGTGCATCGTAAACACCGATCGTCGACCGTCGCCGATGTCCATTGTCAAGACCACGGACCACAGACCATGGACCATGGACCACACGCAACGAAGCTTCGCCCTGGTCGTCCGTCGTCTGTGGTCTGTCGTCTGACGTCTCACGCCTGGCCTCCGAAGCTGGCACCACCAGCGAAGGAGGGTCTGACGTCTCACGTCCATCGCCCGTAGCTACTCTATGCCATTCAGCCTGCACACAACGTCAAACATGACCTGCACCGCAAACCGGACATTGGCAACGGATATGCGCTCGTTGTGCCCGTGGCAGAGGTCGAAGTACTCCTCGCCCGGCTCGTGGCGCATGGGGAGGAATCCATAGATCTGGATGTCCCGGTCCGGCAGAAACCTCGCGTCCGTCCCACCGGTCTGCATGTAGGGAACCACGACGCCCTCGGGGTCGAAGCGCTTCATCGATGCTTCGATTGCGTCGAACAAAGGCGTCTCGTGGTCGAACTCCAGCCCGGAACGGAACGGCTTCCCAATCCGGTAGTCCACGCCTTCGCCCGCCCGCTCCCTCACCTCCCGGACGAACGCTTCCTCATCGGCACCGGGCAGCGGGCGCCCGCTCAGCCGTGCCGTGGCCTCAGACGGGATCACGTTGCGCTTCACCCCGGCCTCCAGCATGGTGGGAGCCGAGGTGTTGCGCACCATCGCGTCGAACATCAGGCGCGTCGCCTCGCTCGCTGGCAGTTCCTCCAGGGCGACGTCGCACCGATCGGGATCGAGGACGTTCCTGAGCAGATCGGCCACTTCGGGGCGCCTCTGCGCCTGTGCGGCCCGCTCGAAAAAGGCGCGCACGCTCCTGGTGACGCAGTGCGGCATCTTCTCCCGACCCAGGGAGTCCAGGGCCCGCGCCAGGTGGATCACGGCGTTGTCATCGTGTGGGACAGAGCTGTGGCCCGGCCGCCCGTTCGCAACGAGGTCCAGCTCCGCGCTCCCCTTCTCCGCCACTTGGCACGTGTACAGGGGGCGCCCATCGACGAGCAGCGCGAATCCCCCGCCCTCGTTGAGGCCGAACTCGGCATCGAAGACGTCCGGATGGTTCTCTGTGAGCCACTTCACGCCCCAGATGCCGCCCATCTCTTCGTCCGCGGCCCCCACAAGCACCAGGTCTCGCTTCAGGGGAAGCCCTAGCCGCTTGCACAGCAGGAGGACCTGCAGACCCGCTGCGGTCGTGAACTTCGAGTCGATCGATCCCCGTCCCCAGACGTACCCGTCGGCCACGACACCTTCGAAGGGGGGATGGGTCCAACGCTCGGGCTCCGCCGGCACCACGTCGATGTGCGAAAGGAGCAGCAGCGGCCGCTCCGACCCGTCCCCCTTCAGCCGCACGACCAGGTTGCCGCGGCCGGGGGTCGACTCGAGGGCCTGTGGCTCGAGGCCCTCCGACTCGAGCGCCCCTGCAAGATCCTCGACGAGCGCCAGCTCGTCACCCGGCGGATTCGTCGTGTCGAATCGGATCATCCGCTGCAGCCACGCCACCGCCTCGTCGCCCGCCTTCTCCCAGTCTATCTCCATGCTTCACTCCTGTATCGTCGTCTCCACCGGAACACTCCCTGCATCGGTGTCCCGTGCGGTGTGTGTCTCCTTCTCCTCCACGAGCTCCGTGGCCCCTCAGCACTTCGTGACGCCTCACAACCCGTTGGCCTCATCATCGGTGTTTATCGGTGCCCATCTGT
>JASLMQ010000252.1 GCA_030746455.1 Candidatus Latescibacterota bacterium | reverse complement strand
GAATAGTAGATTGGTAGGGTTACCAAGGCATCTGGGGCCAACCGTTCGCAGTTTGTCCTTGACTTTCAACATAGTAGAAACCGGGGAAAGAAAATCGCTCACCCCACCACACGCTGCGCCAGCTCGCGTGCCCAGCCCTCTCAGGCGCCGGGCGGCTTTCCTCCCGCGAAGACCTTGCGGGGGACGCACGCAGGTTTGGTTCGTCTACCGGTCAAGGTGGTTGTTCTCAGCTCTGTTGCTTGTGCCGGACGCGAGAGGGTGTTCATCCCTGTGTATGGTTGCGCGTTCCTGGGGACCACGGGTATCCGCTATCGCGCTCCCGCGAAAGACCGGAGGGCGGTCTCGCCGAGGAATGCGGCCTGCCGATCCCGGTGGCTGGACGCACATGGGTTGCTTGTGCCAGACGCGGGAGCTCCCATCCCTGCCGCCCCGTGTTTTGGGCGTATCGGATGGGTGTAGCGCTGGCCATCGCAAAGACGTTGGCGAATGGCGCCCGAAGATCCCCTGCTGCAGAAAGTTCATCGATTAGAGGTGGCCAGAGCACTTGTAGAACAGAAGTCTGTCGGAAACGATTGAATGTAGGGCAAACGGACCTATGCATCCCAACGTTAGCAGTATAGATCGCAGAGGCCGGTGGGGAGCTGGATCTGGGGATAGAGAGAACTCGTGGTGAAGCAGGATCCACCGGACATCGCAGGTCCTGAGCCGATTCCACGCAGACGGAGGACGTTAGAGGATGAGCCATCCCGTAGACCAGACGATCACTTTTAGTAAGGAAGAGATCCAGCGCTACGGCCGGCACCTGGTTCTGCCCGACATCGCGATGGAGGGGCAGAAGCGGCTGAAGGGGGCGAGCGTCCTGCTCATCGGGACCGGTGGGCTCGGGTCCCCGGCGGCGATCTACCTGGCGGCGGCCGGGGTGGGAAAGCTGGGGCTGGTGGATTTCGACGTGGTGGACCATTCCAATCTGCAGAGGCAGATCATCTTCAAGACGGACAGCATTGGGGAGGCGAAGGTCGACTCGGCGCGTGAGTCACTCGCCCAGCTCAATCCCAACGTCGAGGTGGCGACCCACGAGGTTGCGCTGACCTCCAGGAACGCGATGGAGATCTGCAGCGACTACGACCTCATCCTCGACGGCACGGACAACTTCCAGACGCGTTATCTTGCAAACGATGTCTGTGTCCTGCTGAACAAGCCGTATGTGTACGGATCCGTCATGGGCCTCGAAGGTCAGGCCAGTGTCTTTTGGGCCAGGAGAGGTCCCTGCTACCGTTGCCTGTATCCGGTGCCCCCGCCGCCCGACCTGGTGCCCAGCTGTGCGGAAGGGGGTGTGCTGGGGGTTCTGCCCGGGATCATCGGGCTGGTGCAGGCGACCGAGTCCATCAAGCTCATCCTCGACAAGGGGGAGTCGCTGATCGGTCGGCTGATGATCTTCGATGCCATGGGCATGCGGTTTCTCGAAGTGGGGCTGCGCAAGGACGAGAACTGCCCGATGTGCGGCAGGAATCCCTCGATCCACGAGCTGATCGACTACGATCAGTTCTGCGGTGTGTCGGCGAGTGTGGAGGAGGATCTGACGCCTGATGAGATACCCCTGGGCGCTCAGGAGTTTTCGGAGCAGGTGAAGCAGTCCCAGGTGTTCCTGCTCGATGTGCGCGAACCGCACGAGTGGGACATCTGCCATCTCGAGGGTGCCACGCTGATCCCCAGCGGGGAGCTCGCCGACCGGCTCTCGGAGGTCGACGGCAGCAAGCCGATTCTCGTCTACTGCCGTGATGGAACCCGATCGCTGGAGGCCATTCGCCTGCTCTACCACTCGGGCTACACCTCGGTCCGCCATCTCAAGGGGGGCATTCTGGCGTGGATCGACGAGATCGATCCCTCGCTGCCGAAATACTGACGTACGGGGGCGGATGGGGCCGAGCCCGATGCCGTGCGAGTAGTCGGAGCACCGTGCCGCAGGGGGTAGGGAGGTAGGGGGTACAAGAAGTTGCGGGCGAAAGGCATCGGCCTTTCGCCCGCGTTCGTGTCGGAAGCTGTGCATCGAGAGCCGCGTCAACAGACGCAATACCCAACTCGCCTGCTGGACCTGCCTTCGCCGATCAGGTTCCACCCGTCATCGTGGTGATGACCGGGGGACGGGCTGCCGGACGCGGAACCCGGCTCTCCAGCTCGACGTGCTCCCTGAGCTCATCGACGCCGATCCGGTCGCAGTAGTCACCGAATCTCTCGCCCGGACAGCGGTCTTCTGCCCACGATTCGAAGAGCGGGAGAACCGTCGCCACCAGGTCTCGAGTGGGGATCGCTTCGGCGTAGATCTCGGTAAGGCGGGTGCCCTCTGCATTCCCGCCAAGGTAGATGTTGTACTTGTCGAGCGTGCGGCCAACGAAGGCGAGCTCGGCCGTGAAGGGCCGCGCGCACCCGTTGGGGCACCCGGTCATGCGGATGGCGATCGGTTCATCTCCAAGACCCAAGTTGTCCAGTTCGGTCTCGATCTCCCCCACAAGTCCGGGAAGGACCCGCTCCGACTCGGCCAGGGCCAGACTGCACGTGGGCAGCGCCGGGCACCCCATCGCCCAGCGCCTGGCCGGCGTGATGTCTTCCACCAGCCTTACGCCGTGGCTCCTGAATGCGGCATCGATCTGATGTATGGCCTCTTCGGCCACGTCGGTGAGCAGGATGCTTTGCTGGGGCGTGATCCGGACGCCGGGTCTGTGCTTCTGGATGACCTCCCTTAGTGCCGTGCGCAATTGGAGGGATCCGTCGTCCCTGATGCGCCCGTTCTCGACCGGCAGACCGAGATACCAGGAGTCGCCATCCTGACGATGCCAACCCATATGGTCATCGACCTGGATCGGGTCGGTTGGTGCGGAGGGCGGGAGCTCGAAGCCGATCCGGGTGTGAAGCTCCGTCCTGAACCAGTCTAGGCCCCGGTCGTCGATCAGATACTTCAGCCGTGCCTGCTTCCTGTCTTCCCGGTTCCCGAAGTCGCGCTGGATGGTGATGATGCCCTCCACCACCCGCCGGACGACATCCGCTGAGGCGAAGCCGATGGGACTGCCCAAACGCGGATAGGTCTGCTCTTTACCGTGGGTCATTCCCAGGCCGCCACCCACCAGGACGTTGAACCCCTGGAGGACTCCATCCTCCACGATCGCGATCAGCCCGATGTCCTGAGTGTGGACGTCGACGCAGTTGTCGTCGGGTAGAGCGATCCCGATCTTCAACTTGCGCGGCAGGTAAGCGTTGCCGTAGATCGGTTCGACCTCCTGCTTCGTGTCGACCACTTTCTCCCCGTCCAGCCAGATCTCGTGGTAGGCCCGGGTCTGTGGAAGCAGGCGGTCACTCAGGGACTCGCAGGTGGCGTGAAGATGCTCCCGGTCCTCGTGGGGTGCCGGGCAGCACATCACATTCCGTACGACGTCGCCGCATGCACCCAGGGTGGTGATGAGCGCGTCGTTCAGGTCCTGGAAGGTACCCTTGATGTCGCCCTTGACTATCCCGTAGAACTGAACGGCCTGGCGGGTGGTCAACCGGATGTCGCCGTCCGCGTGCTGCTCCGAGAGGGCGTCCAGGGCCAGGTACTGGTCGGCAGTAATGACACCGCCCGGAATCCGAGCCCGGACCATGAAGGCGTAGGCGGGGTCCAATCCCTGTTTCTTCCGCTCCCGGCGGGTGTCGCGATCATCGTTTTGATACAGCCCGTGGAACTTGAGGAGCTGCTTGCCCGCTTCGTCGAATCCCGCAGCAGAATCATCGAGGTCTTGTGCCAGCTTTCCTCGGAGGCCCCGGCTGGTCTCCTTGATGGTCTCGACTTTGGAGATTTCCTTTGGCACTGGCACCGCCTCTTTGCTGGGCCATTGGTGGTGGCGCGGAGTCCGCTGAATGCCGGCAGACGGCAGACGGCAGAGGGCAGAAGGGAAGACCAGCCATCAGCCGTCAGCCATCAGCAGTTAGCAGATCCGGCACGCGGTGCACCATCGTGCGCCTGTATGGTCGTCACCTTCCGGCGCGTCCATTGATCTGGTTCAGCTCACAGCTGATGGCCGAACGCTGAAAGCTGCCTTCTCACTGCTCTTCGAAACTGTAATTCGTCACCAGTTGCATCAGTCTAGTTGCTCGGATGGGACGTGTACCTGAGATAGGGCTTCACGATCCGGATGCCCTGCGGGAACTTCTCCCGCGCCTCGTCATCTCCCACGGCCGGGCTGATGATACAGTCACCGCCTTGTCGCCAGTTGGCGGGGGTGGCCAGGCTCTGGTCCGCAGTCAGCTGAAGGGACTCGATCACCCGCAACAGCTCGTCGAAATTGCGGCCGGTGGACGCGGGATAGGTCAGGGTCAGCTTGATCTTCTTGTCCGGCCCGATGATGAAGACCGAACGCACGGTCAGGGTATCGTCCGCATTGGGATGGATCATATCATACAGGTCGGACACTTTGCGATCCGCGTCGGCGATGATCGGGAAGTTGACCGTGGTCTCCTGCGTCTCGTTGATGTCCTCGATCCACCCGTGATGGGAGTCCAGGGGATCCACGCTCAGGCCGATGGCCTTCACGTTGAGCCTCTCGAGATCGGGCTTGAGCTTGGCGACCGTGCCGAGCTCGGTCGTGCAGACCGGTGTATAGTCCTTCGGGTGCGAGAACAGAACGCCCCAGCTGCCTCCGAGCCAGTCGTGGAACTGGATCGTACCTTCCGTCGTCTCAGCGGTGAAATCGGGGGCCTGATCCCCGAGTCGAAGTGCCATATCCGCCTCCTTGATTGAGTATGGTGATGGTCCCAAGGTGCGAAGGACCGGTGTCAAGTCCTCGGCTCCGAAGACCGCATCGTGAAACCTTATTTATTACTATTCCGATCAACAAACTATCTTCCTGGAGCAAATATAGCGGATCTGGACCGTCTGTCAAGCCCCTACGTTCCATTTTGTGGGGTCCCGCTCCCCTTGCACGAGGGATGGGTTCCGGATATATTCCCAGTCGGTGTCTACACAAGACCAGGCCTTCCTCCGCCACTCAGGCGGCTGAAGGACGCTTTCGGTGGCCCATTCGGGTTTCTCGGAGGTGGACAGCACATGCCGGCAGACAGCTGCACGCCGGAGAACCGCACCCAGTTGAGCACTTCAGGCGCGAGCCAGCCGAATCTCTTGCGTCCGATCGTGCCCAAGGAATACGGCGTGTGGGCGATGATCTACACGCCGTTGGTGGCCGTGCTCATCGGTGCGCCACCCACCTCCTTTGGCCCCGCACTGTTGCTGATCATCGCGGTGACGGCGGCGTTCTTTTCTCAGGGCGCCTTCGCGAGGCTGGGCGGCGATAGGAGAGCCGCCCTCTGGCTGGGTGTGTATGTAGTCGTCCTCGGT
>JASLMQ010000251.1 GCA_030746455.1 Candidatus Latescibacterota bacterium | reverse complement strand
CGATCTGGACCTCTCTTCCCGACTCGGTGGAAACGACGCTTGCCAGGACGGCCGGCGGGGCCCTCGTCGTGCATCTGGTCAACTGCTCGGCTGATCTGTCGCGCCCCGTCTCGGCCGTTGGACGGGTCGACGGTTGCACGATGGGGTTGTGTCCGGGAATCGCCGGCGCGATCCGCGTTCGGGCGCTGGTGGCAGACGCCGAGCTGCCTCACCAGGCAGACGGTGGAACGATCCGCTTCGACCTGCCGCCGCTGGAAGAATACGAAGTTGTGGTGGTTGATACCGCCCAATAGGTCGATCTCTCTTGCCGTAGAAAAGGGTTGCCCCGGGGCATGCGCGGGCTGTATCTTCAGGACCTGCAGGCCCCGCCGCAGGTTGCCGGACGCACCATCACAGGGACGAGGGGACCATCCGATCCATCTGCAACCGGAAGACACAAGGAGACGCACATGAAGGCCGTATTCGCACTGACACCCGCCGAATCGAGGCGGCTGATCGCCAGGGGCGTTGCACAAATGAACGAAGTGAAGGCGGCGCTCGAGCGTGCCTACGTGATCATCGTGGGGGGAACCACCAACGGATTCGTGGCGCAGGAGATCGCGGGGCTCGAGGTGGATCCACAGGGGTTCACCGCCGGCACGAGCACCAAGGGCGTGCTCTGCGTGACCCGCGCTGAGGAGAGGGACGAGCGGATCCCGGTGATTCTCTACAAGGGCGAGCGGGTGGACAAGACCGTCGGCGACGCATTCGAGGATTTTCACCTGGAGACGGTGGTGATCAAAGGTGCGAATGCCGTGGATCCCGATGGCAACGTGGGCGTGATTACCTCGGGCTTCGACGGGGGCACGGTTGCCGCCACGATCGGTACGATGACGTCCACCGGGATGAAGTACATCTTCCCGGTCGGACTCGAGAAGCTGGTGCCCTCTGTGCCCGAAGCCGCGCGTTGGGCGGGATCGAAGACCTTCGACTACTCCATAGGTGCACCCTTCGGCATGTTCTGCCTCAGCGATGGGATCGTGTTCACGGAGATCGAGGCCCTCGACACGCTGGCCGGCGTGGAAGCGAAGCACATCGCCTCCGGAGGCATCGGGGGGTCGCAGGGGGCTGTGATCATCGCGGCGAAGGGAGACGAGGCGAGCATCAAGAAGGCGATCGAGGCCGTCGAGGCGGTGAAGGGTGAGCCCCCTGTGGAGGCGCGGAAGGGCCGATGCGAGGACTGCCCCTACCCTTCGTGCGCCTACCACGGGATGGCCGAAGAGGACCTCCCGGCCTGGCTGCAGACGGCCTGACAGAGGGCTCGAATCGGAGAAGCGGCCATGTCGGCATCGGGCTCTCAGACACCCCGAGGCAGCGGTCGGCCCAACATCCTGTTCGTGATGACCGACGATCAGACGGTCCGCGAGATGAGCTGTTACGGGTACCCGGTTCCGCCCACGCCCAACATGGACCGCATCGCGACGGGAGGCACCCGGTTCGCGAACTGCTTCACGACCAACGCCCTGTGTGCGCCGTCGCGGGCCACGGTGCTCACGGGCTGTTTCTCCCACATCCACGGGATCCGCGGCAACTCCGAGATGGCCGATGCCATCGAGGTGCTGGATCCAACGGTTCCGACCTTCCCGGAGCTGCTGCGCGAGGCGGGCTACCGCACGGGGCTCGTCGGCAAATACCACATCCGACAGGATCCCCGGGGGTTCGATCACTGGTGCATCCATCCCGGACAGGGCGAGTACTTCGATCCCGTCTTCATCGAGAACGGACAGGAGACGCGGAGACGGGGGTACGCGACGGACATCACCACCGATCTGGCGCTCGAGTTCCTCGAGGATCTCGAGCCGGCGCAGCCCTTCTGCCTGGTCTACCAGTTCAAGGCACCCCATCGGCCCTTTACACCGGCCCCGCGTCACGCAGACCTGTTCTCCGACCTGGAGGTGCCGGAGCCCGAGACCTTCAGCGACGATTACGCCACGAGGCGCGTTGCCGCGATTGCCGAGGACATGCAGTTCGATCAAAGCCTTGCCGGCGACTATGAGGACTTGCCGGGGGACCTCGGCCCCGAGGAACGGAAGCGATGGATATACCAGCGATTCGTCAAGGACCGCTACCGGACCATTGTGGGCGTGGACGAGAACCTTGGGCGCGTGCTGGATTACCTCGAGGCACAGGGCCTGGCGGAGG
>JASLMQ010000250.1 GCA_030746455.1 Candidatus Latescibacterota bacterium | reverse complement strand
ACGTCCCCTGCAGCTGCTTCTTCAGTCCTTCCCTGGCAGGGCCCCAGTACACGTGGGAAGGACGGGCGGATTCGCTGGACCGCATCGTGAACGGCCTGGGTCTTGACGGCTTTGTCGTGGTGGGGGTGGGGAACTCGGTCCATCCGGATGTGAAAAGCCGAACGTGGACCGAAGGCCGGTCCGAGGACGGCTGGCCGATCCTGCACAAGGAAGTCACCACACCCGATGGACCTCTGACGGCCTCGGTGAAGGTAACGGAGGACTGGCCCCACGGGGATGACATCCCTCTGAACAGCGACTGGAACGTGTCCCGCTTCGTGAAGCCCTGGCTCGAGACGATGGAGGACGTGGAGCGGTACCGTTTCCTGCAGATGCCGCCGACGGACGCGACCATCGCCGGGGCCCGCGAGCGTTTCGCCGCGGCCAAGAAGACGGCCGACGAGTTCGGCGTGATCACCTACGCCGGTTGCGGGATGGGCCTGACCGCCGGACTCCAGCTGTTCGGGCCCGAGCAGGGGGTCCTTCTCTCGGTGGACCGTCCCGATGTCGTCGAGCGCTTCCTGCGGATCGAGCACGAGACCAACCTGGCCCGTGCGGCGGTGCTTGCGGACCTGGAAGTGGACGTCATCTGCCGGAACGGGTTCTACGAGACGATGGATTTCTGGAGCCCGGGTCAGATCAAGCAGATGCTGGTACCGCTTCTCCAGCGAGAGATCGAGGCGATGGGATCCGGTGGGGCGGCCGTGATCTACACGGTTTGCACGGGCATCATGCCGATGCTGGACGTTCTGGCAGATCTCGATTTCGATGCCTACATCTCGATCGAGCCCGTGCTCACGGGTCAGGACATGACGGCCGTTGCGGCGGCGATTTGCGACCGTCACGCCATCTGGGGCGGGCTCTCGGGTCCGATCCATATCGGTGAGGGAACACCCGAGGGCGCGAGGCAGGCGGTTAGGGACGCGTTCGAGACCTTCGGCCCGAAGGGGCTGGTGCTCTCAGCCGTGCCGTCGACCCGCGCCCACTGGCCGTGGGAGAACTCGCTGGCGATGTTCGACGAATGGCTGCTGCTGCGTGGGGGCGTTGATTGACAATATGCGCGGGATGGGTGGGCCCGTGGGGGAACGCGTGGGAGCCGACGGGAGGATGAGGGTGTGATGGCAGGACGGGGATGGATACAGAGGGGATTGCTGCTGGGGGGATGGGCCCTGTCGGTTCTGTGGATCGGGCAGACGTATGCCCAGCCTGCCGGGTACGACAAGCGGGCGTTGGTCGAGAGCTTCACGAGCTTCGACCGCTCGGTGAATGGGGGCAAGGCCCACTCCGAGAGCGCCAGCTCGGCCTCGCTCGCGTGGGGAGAGAGCTACTACCTCAACGCCTACATCAAGATGTACCGTGTGACAGGCAACGCCCTCTGGCTGGACAAGATCGTCGAGCACCTCGACCGGATGGTCCCCAACATGAGCGACCACGACGGCGATGGCATCCCGGCCTGGCATACGGACCGATATTCGATCTCCAGGGCGCGCTCGGCGGCCCTGCACAACCGCGGGACGGCCCAGATCACTCCGGAAGAGGCGCGGGTCACCAACATTGAGAAGGCCCACGAGGCGATAGACGCGGTGTATGAGGTCGAGATGATCGGGTACGACCAGCTCCGCGTTCGCGACCTGACCCGCTGGCAGCTGGCGTACGACGGGCCGTACACGGTTGGCGAGGCGATTCCGGGTATCGTCGGTTTCTCGGTGATGCCGAACCGAATGCCCGAGCACGGTGACAAGTTCCGGGTGCAGACCTGGGGCGTGCGTCCGTTGGCCTACGCGGTGCACGAAGGGATGATCCTATATCCCGTGGCGCAGTTCATCGAGATGGCCCTCCACCGCGAAGAGCTCAGGAGCCGGTACGAGGACAAGGCCCGGTCCTACCTCCGGCTGATCGAAGAGCGGGTCTTGGACAAGCAGGAGCGCTACTGGCTGGAGGTGGAACCGGGGGTAGGGGCATACCGGTCGACGGGGTCGGCCTGGGAGCGCTACCCCAATCGGATCCTGCCGCACAACCAGTATCTGGCCCTGGGGAGGGCCTATCTGGTCCTGAAGGATGCCTCGGACAATCCGCTCTTCCTGGAGCGTGCCACCCAGATGGCGCGTTACTTCAAGCGACACCTGCAGCAGACCGGAACCGCCTACACGTGGTCATACTGGAACTGGGTAGAGGCGGGCAAGCCGGATCAAAGCAACGTCGAAGACACGAGCCACGGGCACATCGACATCGAATTTGCCGTGGAGGCCTACCGGCGGGGGGTGGTCTTCACCGAGGAAGATATGGAGCGGTTCGCCCGGACGCTGACCGACCAGATGTGGAACGGCTCGCTCAGTGATCCGACGGTCGGCAGCCGCGTGGATCGGCGCACGGGAGAGGGCAAGACCATACGCGGGTGGATCGAGCTTTGCCGATGGGACTCGCGGATCTGGGACCTCTACTGGACGCTGTACAACAAGCTCAACCGGCCGGGGCTCGAGACGCCGCACATCCTGTATGCCCGGGCGGTCCTGGATGGCCTCGAGACCCCGGGCACGACGCTGCCTCCCGGCGCGCCGCGGTATGAGTCGAACCTGGGGGGAAACCATCCGAACCCCTTCAACGGGGAAACCGAAGTCCGGTTTACGGTGGGCGGACACGGTCCGTTCGATAGGCAGTCGGTCCTCCTGAAGGTCTACAACGTCCTGGGGCAGCAAGTCCGCGTGCTCCTGGTGGAGGCATTGCCGTCCGGCACGCATCGGATCGTGTGGGATGGGCGAGACGAGCGGGGCCGGGAGCTGGGCAGCGGGATCTACCTGTGCGCCATGAGTACGGAGGCCTTCCGCAGGGTCGAGAAGATGATGTTGATCCGCTAGGAGACCAAGAGAGGACCCGTGACTCCGTCCGGCCGAACCGCCGGAGCGGGGCAGCCGGGCAGGGGGAGCCAGAATGGACGTCTACGAAGCCATCAAGACACGTCGAAGTGTGCGGGCCTACCAGGACAAGCCTGTTCCCGAAGAGGTGCTGGACCGGATCCTCGAGGCGGCCCGATGGGCGCCGTCGGCGCGGAACCTGCAGCCGTACAAGTTCGTGATCGTGGAGGATCCCGAGGTGCGCAGGCAGCTCGGCGTAGCCGCAGACGACCAGGCCTTCGTCGGGCAGGCGCCGGTCGTGATCGCCGCGGTGACGAGTGATCCCGATCGGGTGATGTCGTGCGAAGTTCCCCCTTACGCCGTGGACGCGGCGATCGCCCTGGACCATCTGACGCTGGCCGCGGCCTCCGAAGGACTGGGAACATGCTGGATCGGGGCCTTCTCTCAGCCTCGGGTCCGCAAGATCCTGTCGGTGCCCGATTCACACAAGGTGGTGAGCCTCATGCCACTTGGCTACCCGGCCGACAACGAGGCTCCCAGGACGCGCAAGTCCAGGGACGAGCTGGTCAGCATCGATCGCTTCGAGTGACAGGCGAGCCACCGCCCCCCAAGATCTGAACTACGAAAGGCGCGAAAGACGCGAAATCCGAGTTGACGGGGTTGGAGCCAGTTCTGGATTGCCCTATCCGTGGAGAAAGCAGAGAGGATGACCTCGAAGGAACGTGTGATGGCGGCGCTGGAGGGTCGACGGCCCGATCGGTTACCCCTCTTCGACGGGTTCTGGGCCGAGTTCCGGAGCAAATGGGCCCAGGAAAAGTGCCTGGGCGCCGACGTGTCGATCACGGACCACTATGGAATCGACATCCAGATCTGTGTGGCCGACGAGACCCCCTATCCCTCGAGGGTTCGTGAGGTGAGCCGGGAGGGCCGAGAGACGCTGGCTCGGGACGGCTACGGGAGACTCGTACGGTCACTCCAGGGGGCCTACTTCCGGGAGTACTCCCAGCACCCGATCCAGACCCCCGAGGACATGGATCGCCACCCCTTCGAGCCGGTGGAAGCGGACGAGCGCTATGTCAGGTTCCTCCAGACGGTGGAGATGAACCGCGACAAGCGGTGCTGCTTCTGCAAGGTCGGGGGACCGTATCTGAGGACGACCTTCATCCGTGGAGAGACGGAGTTCCTGGTCGATATCGCCTCGGACCCCGAGTTCGCCAGGGCGCTGGCCGACCGGATGGCCGACTTCTTGACTGGGATCGGCCTGGAGTCGCTGCGTCGAGGGAACCTCTACGACACGGGCCTCTGGATCTACGACGACATCGCCTACAACCACAATCCCATGGTGTCACCGGCCTCATTCGAGAAGGTGTTCCTGCCCGGCTACCGACGGATGATCGACGCGTTCAAGCGTGCCGGCGCCAAGAAGGTCGTCTTCCACAGCGATGGGAACATCCGGCCCATACTCGACATGCTGGTGGACGCGGGTATCGACGGGATCAATCCGGTGGAGCCCAAGGCCGGGATGGATCTGGTGGAGCTGAAGTCTCACTATGGGGACAGGCTGGCCCTCGTCGGGGGAATGTGCAATGCGCTGATACTCCCGCAGGGGAGCCGCGAGGAGATCCGGCGCGAGACGCTCCGGATCGTGGAGGCGGGGAGAGACGGGGGGGTCGTTATCGGCACGCACTCGATCGCCGACGACATACCGGTGGGCAGCTACGACTACTTCCACGAGATCGTCCGGACGGAGGGGCAGTACAACTGACCGATCTATTCCCGACTCCTGGGGGAACGATGGGTGGTGGGGGATGGGATTGCG
>JASLMQ010000249.1 GCA_030746455.1 Candidatus Latescibacterota bacterium | reverse complement strand
CAACGCGGAGACCAGGCAGTCGATGACACCAATCTTCCGATCCACCTCCCGCGCCAACAGCACGCCACTGTCGCTGGTCACGACGCCGCCGTCGAAATCGGCTTCAACTTTCTTTCCGCAAACGCTTGAAAACGATAGCCTGAATTGCTTACCTTCTTCCACGGTAGCCTCCCAAGTGTCGTGGTTAACTCACTGTCCTAAAATAGGACATTCCTGACACTTGTACAAGGGGCTACCACTATTTTTGTGAATAATCTAGGCTAGAGTTCAACCGTGTACTTGACACAGTCGGCCGCGAAGTCCTCCGGCTTCTCCATATCATAGCCCATGTTCCGGTACTGCTCGGGCAGGGTGATGATCAGGTGTCCGGACTCCCTGTCCTCGTAGTTCCCGAAGTTTGTGTACCTGACCAGCTCGTGCGCGCCCTCCGGACGGTCCTGCACAAGTCGGACTGAGTCCCTAACCAGACAGGTCTTGTCGGGATCGAACTCCGCCAGCTTGAGGGGATACCGCGGCGTCTGCCCGTGCACAGGCCCACCCAGGATGTTCCCGATCCAGTAGGTCTTCCCTGTCCCGGTCGAGTCATAGAACGCCGACACGGAGGCTGGCGTATGCACGGGAGAGCCGTCGTCGTACAGAAGGGGTTCCGGATCCGACCATGTCATTCCCCCATCCTCCGACAGCGTCGAGTAACGCGTCGAGTACAGCCCCTGGGGCTCCCCGCCCTGACACCGTGTGGTCATGTACAGCCTGTTGCCGCCCAGCGACGTGATCGAGGGCTCGCAGGTTCCGGAAGTCGCCTTGCCCAACCCCACTTCGAAAGGGTGGCCAAACTCCCACTCGAGCGCGGTGCGGTCTGCATTCCAGGCACCCCTGGCACACAGGATTCGGAAGTACCAAGGTTTGGTGCCATCCAACCTCTCGTAGATCGTGAACGGCGCGAGCAGAGCCCCGTCGTCCATCCACACGCAGTGGTCGCCGTTGAGGATGCCGCCGAAGACGCCGTATTCGAACTCCGGTCCCCACTTCACGCCATCGAAACCCTCCCGGCTGTCGACGATTTGTACGGGATCGCTCCACGTGACGCCCCGGTCCGTCGAAACCGAGTAGAAGGCCCTGTAAGCGCCCTGGTTGATGTAGCCATAGCACGTCTTGTCGGCCTTCTGTCCCCGGTGGAACCGGATCAGAACGTCGTTTCGGGTATCGAGGCTGAGACCGGCCGGCATCATCTGCTCTACGGTCACTTCGGTCTCGAAGCGGACCTTGGTGCCCTCGTCCTTCCAGGTCACGCCGTTGTCCTTGGACCTCCGGAACCACGTGCCATCGTAGCACGCGTCCAGCGTGGTCCGTCCATCGTCGTGCGTCACCCAATGAAGCATCTCCGTCGTTACCGTTCCCAGCATCTCCACACCGTCCGCGCCGGTGTAGGCCTGGCTCCCGGCATAGAACGCGTGGGTGCCATCGGTCGGGATATAGGTGGTCTTGGTCACGCCGTCGCCAACGTTCTCTCCGCTCGCCATCTCAACACCCTCCAGTTCACTCTACAACGCTCGGGATTGCCCCAAAACCCCCCTGCCCCGCCCCACGGTCTTGTTCGCGTCTGAAGCCTGTCCCGGCCGACTGACAAGAAGCCACTGCTACAGGTAGTCAACACCAGCCGGGACGTCTTTCGTAGTTCCGGTTCTACGCTGCTCACGATGGGTCCAAGCCAAGAATCTCCCGGTTGCGAGCCACATCCGTGTCGGCCCCCGCGAAGTCATCGAACGCCACCTCGGTCGCCTCGATCAGGTGTCTGCCGATGAAGGGCGCGCCCTCCCGCGCCCCCTGCTCCGGGCTCTTCACACAGCACTCCCACTCCAGAACGGCCCAGCCCCGGTAGCCCGCCTCGGTAAGGAGGGTGAAGACCTGCGTGAAATCCACCTGGCCGTCACCCGGCGAGCGGAACCGTCCGGCTCGTCCCTGCCACGACTGGTAACCCCCATAGACCCCCACGCGTCCGCTCGGCCGGAACTCCGCGTCCTTCACGTGGAAGGCCTTGATCCGGTCACCGTAGAGCCTGATGAACTCGAGGTAGTCCAGCTGCTGAAGCAGGAAGTGGCTCGGGTCGTAGTTCAGGCACGCCGCCGGATGCCCTCCAACCTGATCCAGAAACATCTCGTACGTGGCCCCGTCGAACACATCCGACCCCGGATGCAGCTCATAGGTGAACGCGAGCCCGGCATCGTGCGCCTGATCCAGCAGCGGCCCCCAGCGTCCCGCCAGCTCCGACAGCGCCTCCTCGATGATCCCCTGCGGACGCTATGGCCAGGGATACACCATATGCCAGGCAAGTCCGCCCGATAGGGTCGGAATGTTGTCCAGGCCCAGGTTCGCCGAGGCCCGGATCACCTTCTCCAGACCGCCCGTCGCCCACTCCACCCGCTCGCGATCTCCAAGGCCCTCGGGATAGAACGGCTGGAACATCACCTCGTAGGCCGGGTGGATAGCCAGCACCTGCCCCTGCAGGTGTCCCGACAGCTCCGTTGGCACCACCCCACGCTCAGCGAGCAACCCTTTGTAGTCCTCGCAATAGGACTTGGATCCCGCTGCCTTGTCCAGATCGAAGGTTCTCGGATCCCAGGTCGGTATCTGGACCCCCTTGTACCCCAGACCGGCCACCCACTCTGTGATCGACTGGATGTCATTGTAGGGGGCCTCATCCCTCAGGAACTGGGCCAGGAAGATGGCGGGGCCCTTGATGCTCGACATGGTTCCTCCTTGTGTCCACTCCCCAATGTGTAGCACGGAAGAGCGGGGGACCCGCCTCGGGTCCCCCACGTCTCACCTCACTCGGTGGCCAGAACTCCAGCTTCGAGATCGCTGAACTTGGCCCCCTTGAAGTCCATCCCTTTGAGGGATGCGCCGCGCAGATCGGCTCCTCGGAAATCGGCCTTCTCGAAATTCGTGCCGACCAGATTCGCACCCCTGAGATCGGCCCCCTCGAAATCCGCCCCTGTCAGGCTGACCCCGCACAGGTCCGCCCCCCTCAGGTCGGCCCCGCACAGGTTTGCGCGCGTCAGGTTCGTACCCGTGAGGTCCGTGTGGCGGTCCAGGAGCATGCCCTCGGTGCGCGTGGCGGTGAAGTTGACCCCCGGCCAGTCGATCCCGCTAAGATCGAAACCCGAGAGGTCGACCCCCGCCATATTGGCCCCGGTCAGGTCACACCCACTGAGGTTCGCTCCCGCGAAGCTGCTCCCGCTGAGGTTGGCGGCATATAGGTTCGCATCCGTCAGGTCGGCACGGGTGAAGTTCGCGTTGCCGACATTGGCATACTCCAGCTTCAGGCCCTGGACCAGCGCCCCCTCCAGCCGGATCCCCCCGAGGTTGGCGCGCTCGGTCTCACATTCGGCCAGCAGCGTTTCCGCCGGGACCTCCGCAGGAACAGACTCGACAGCCTGGACGAGCCGTGGCCAGCTTGCGTAGCCGTGCTCCCGGGCCACCACAAGCTGCGCGTCCTGGAGGACGAACGGTCCTTCCAGGATGTGGGCCTCTGAGAGGTTCCTGGACTTCGGGTGGTGCTGCTTGATTCGTCTGGCTGCGTCGGGATCGCCCGACTGGTGGGATCTGCGTAGAGACTTGGCCTGATTTCGGAGGAATCTGAGACTGGGCCGTTCGGGCAGGCTTTGCGCAGGCATACTTCCCTCCTTCGTAGGGTGCCTGGCGTCCGCATTGGCAGGCGGAAAGAGGTCGTATGTCTACCTTTGGAAGGAAGGGTGGCCTAAGGCCTTACCGCGGACCGGGGGCTCCCCTGAGAGCCATTGGCCTGAATATAGAGTTCCCGCTTTGAGGAGTCAAGATGTTCTGTCTGCCCTAGTCGAGGGTGATCTGCGCTGGCATGGATATCGTGGGTTCCTGTGAAATCCCGACCGCCCTACTTGCCGCCTTCTCGCCTCAAACCGCATCTTCCCCGTGAAGCCATCGCAGGCCGCCGGGCCAGCCCTTCTCTGACATCGTGAGGATCGACCGGTAGTATTCGTCTACCCCGCTCACCGCGTAATCGTAATCCCTCCAGTCCCACACGAAGTAGTTCGAGACGGCTGCGCTGCGGAACTGCTCCGGCCTGGTGTAGGCCGGGAGGCGGCCGTCAAGACGGCGGTACGATTCGATCAGCTCGGGAGAGCGCATCAGATCCCACGTTGAAGCCGGGGTCCCGTCACCGTGGCGATAGACCGTCGCCGTCGAAGAATCCACGGCACCCCAGACCCCATCCCGGTAAGCCTCGACAATCTCGTGGCCGCTGTAGGCGTTCCCCAGGTCGAAGAGCATCACCATCCGGGACGGTAAGGCGGCCAGCTGACACAGCACGGACGCCACGCGTGCGACGTCCGTGCACCAGTCGGATCCCCGGGCGATGACCTCTTCCTCCAGCCCACCGATCCGCATCTCTTCCAGGCTCTCATCCTCGACGGCCCTCGCCAGGCCCGAGGTGAATGCCACGATCATCTCGATCTTCTCATCGGCCGTTCGACATCCTGCGACGAGATCTCGGGCCTGGCCCTCCAGCTCCGGTCTGTCTTTTACCACATAGGCGAGGGATATCGATGTGTAGCCGCTATACAGATACTCAGCGGTCTCGGGACACAGTCGGACCATCTTCTCCGTCAGCACACGGTCCACCGATCCGGGCGCGTGGCTGTCATTCGCCAGCATGTATTCGTATGCGTGACCGAACTGACCGATGCCCTGGTACTGTGCGATATCGATCGTCATTGATCAGTACACCCG
>JASLMQ010000248.1 GCA_030746455.1 Candidatus Latescibacterota bacterium | reverse complement strand
GGTCTTAGCCATGGCTTTTCCCTTCCACGATGTTGGACGCCCTCGTCGGTACCGAGATCATTGCTCGTTCACGTTCCCCACCAGGGCCTGAACGTTGTGCGGAATCGCGTTGAGCTCCTCGATGCGCGGCCCGAACTTCCCACATGTGTTCTCTACCACCACAAAATCCATCCCCGGGATCACCACATCGTCCCACATGTTGCCCACGCCCCGGATCGCCACGTCGAGCATGATCACGATCTGTTCGCCAAGAGGCTCCCTCGAGTTGAGCGTGATCGCCCCGTAGAACTCCTGGCACTCGGTGTACCCGGCATTGTGGGTCCCCGTGTACGGCTTGAGTAGCTCCAGTTGGATCGGCTTCCCGATCCGCTCGCCCACTTCGGCTTCACGGCCCCTGAAGTAGTCGACCAGCCCCTGCTCCTGGTGGTAAGCAGGCTTCCCGCTTGCCGCTACGTCCTCAAGCCCCTTCAGCCCCACGTCGTAAGCCGCCTCCACGAAGTCGAACCAGTACCGCTGGTCATCAGTCACCTGCGCCGGGTCGCTCACGGCGATGCACGACCGACGGACGCACGAGTTCAGGCCGTCCCGCTTCGGGGCCACCCCTACGTGGACGTACTCGCCCTCGCCGATCTCGCGGTTCAGGGCCTTCCCGATCAGGGTCCGGTTCGCCGTGTTCGCCCCCACCATCACATCCCAACCCATCTCCTCTGCGCCCAGCTCCCGTCCCACGAAGTAGCCCCACGCCGCCACCTGCGTCTCGAGCATGCCCGGCTTGAGCACCGCAAGCATCGCCCGCAGCATCGCGTCCGCGATCACGTTCGCGTCGCGGATCAGCTGCATCTCCACATCCGATTTCTCGTACTTGATCTTGTAGTACAGCTCCTGGCAGTCGACGATATTCTCCTTGCCGAAGAGCTCCTCCAGGTGTTCCACAACGGCGGCGGGTACCACCTGCCGGGGCGTCAGGAGGCCGATCTGCTGGACCTTGGCTCCCACGGCCGTCTCGATCACGTCCTCCAGACGCTCCGCCTCGATCGGGTACTCTTCGTCGGCGAGCTTGAGCATCTCCACCTTGTGCACCGGGGCCTTGGCGCGGGGCGCCAGCTGCTCGGAGATGTAACCGCCTTCCAGACCTGCGGCGATGTGGAAACCCGTCTTTCCGATCA
This sequence comes from Candidatus Latescibacterota bacterium, assembly GCA_030746455.1. Next base: position 1,998 of record JASLMQ010000248.1, on the reverse strand, counting down.
CGCCGGCCACCTGCTCGACCTGGACGTTGGTGTTCCCACCCAGGTACGGCACATCGCCGTCATAGTGCTCGTCGCTGAACACGAACCCGGCCTCGAGCCCGATCCCCTGCAGGGCCTCGTAGACCTTGCGCTGCCGCGCCACGAACTCGTCCGTGGGGATCTCCAGCGTCTTGTCAACCGTTGGTGTGTTCGCCAGGATCTTTTCCACCATGGTGAACTCGTCTCTCAACTGATCCAGTCGAAGCTGTCCCACGCCAGACATGGCCGTCTCCTTGTTCGCATAACCCGTTGTGCCGGATATCACGCTGCTCGTACCGCGTCTCCCAGAACCTGGGCAAGCGCGTTGTCCTGCGGGTAGGCATGTCCCAGGTGTTGTCGGAAGCCCTCTGCATACGCGACACCGATCGCGCCACCGACCTCGGCGCCCCATCGCCGCATCGAGTCGACATACTCGTCCACGCCGTGGTGCTTGAGCAGCCACTCCCGCTGGCTCGCGTGGCAGGTGAGCATTGCCTCCTTCTCGTCGATCACGTCCGTCACGTCAACGTGGAAGCCAGGAGGGATGGGCTGGCCGAACGTATCCTTGTTCTCCAGCGGCGCGGCGTAGTAGAGGTGCGGAATGCCGCCCAGCGGCTCCGCCGCAGGAAGCGCGTTCGTCTTCATGTTCGGGGCCCCCGCACAGAAGCACGCGTTACGGACCAGCTGCGCGGCCACCTCGTGATCCGGCATGTAGTCAACCGGCGAGTGCGTGAACACGATCGCGGGCCGGGTCTGCCGGACGATCTCCACCGCCTTCTGGATCTGCGCGGGCACAAAACAGATCTGGAAGTCCTTCTCTCCGGCGCATGTGTAGGTCCCGTCGACCCGTCTGGCCGCGTCCTCCGCCTCGCCCAGCCGGATCCGCGTGATCTCCTCAGGCGACAGCTCGGCAGTTCCACCGTCCCCCGCCGTCATCGTGGCCAGGTGGATTTCGTAGCCCTTCTGCCTCAGCTTGATCAGCGTTCCCGCACACAGGAACTCGACGTCGTCCGGGTGCGCCATGAAGGCGAGGACGCTCTTGTCATTCACGGTCCCCTCTCCTCTCAGCTCTCGTAGGCTGGTACCTCAGCCAGGATGGCCTCGATCCGCTCCAGCTCGTCCTCAGTGAGGGTGACCTCGGCCACGTGCTCCTCCACCTGCGATACGCTCTTGGCCCCAACCAGCGCACAGGTCATCGTGGGGAGTCGCAGGACCCAGGCGATGGCGAGCTGCACCAGGCTGACGCCCTTGTCTCCGGCGACCTCCCCGAGCCCCTCTGCCAGGACGCAGTACCTCGCAAAGGTCTCCCCCTGGAATCGAGGGAATCCGGAGCGCTCATCGTCCTCGGGGAACTGGTGCCCCGCCCGGTACCGACCGGTGAGCAGTCCCTTCCCGAGCGTGCTGTGAGCAAGGATGCCGATCCCCATCCGCTCACAGCACGGGATGTCCTCGGGTTCGATGCCGCGATCGAGCATGTGGTACCTCGGCTGGTTGGAATGGAAGGGCGAAGTCGCATACGCCTGCTCCATCTGTATCGCATTGAAGTTCGACACGCCGATGAAGCGCGCCTTCCCCTGCTCCTGCAACTGGGCCATCGCCGCCATGCTCTCCTCGATGGGATACTCCGGATTCCATCCGTGGATTTGGTAGAGGTCTACGTAGTCCACATCGAGCTTCCGTAAACTGTCCTCGATGGCCTGCTCGATCCCGCCGCGGGAGTAGTTCCCGCTCACCTTGGTGGCCAGAAAGCACCGTTCCCGATAGCCGTCCTTCAGTGCCTTCCCAAGCGTCTCCTCGCTCGTGCGGTAACCCTGGGCCGTGTCCACCAGGGTGATGCCATTGTCGATCGCTGCCCGCACGATGGCGATCCCCTTCCCTTCCTCCACGTGCCCCAGGCCGCCGCCAATGGGCCACGCTCCCAGGCCGATCGCCGACACCTCGGGTCCGCCCTTCCCCAGCTGTCGTGATTGCATGTCCGAA
>JASLMQ010000247.1 GCA_030746455.1 Candidatus Latescibacterota bacterium | reverse complement strand
GCCGATCTGCATGAAATGCAGGGCCACGCCGTGCTGCTCGGCGGTCTCACACAACCTCTGCATGTACTCGTGGAGGAACGGCGGCGTGCGGCCGTGGCAGACGCCGTCCGGGGCGTAGCCGCCCGCGGTGTCGGTGTCGTAGCTGAGGGCAATGGCGCAGCGCACGCCCTCCGGCAGAGCGACCTTCAGTTCCCTTCGGTCAGGGGAAGCCGTCATCTTCATCCTCCCGTCATCTCTCCCTCGCTGCCCCTTCCTTCTGCAGGCGTGGGAAGTACTCCTTCAGGAGCACCCGTTCCAGCTCGGTCTCCGGTGAGCCGAGGTAGAACCGGAACCGGTACTCCAGCGCCTTCTCGATCGTCTCGCGCAGCGTGTCGACCGGGAAGTCGTAGTAGCAAAGGTGGCCGATGGAGTTGCTGATGTTGGTTCCTGAGATCACATACCGTAGATACGAGTCACTCAGCGCCGTGGCATGTTCGGCCCTGAGGATGTAGTCGGCGTGCGTGTCGATGAACGGGCAGAACAGGTTCTTGCTCACCGGGTCGCTCGTACAGTGCACATACAGGCTCCCGTCTCCTACCACATTCCTCGCCGTCCGGATCATGTCGTACGATTCCAGGATGTCGTGCGAGATGCCATCGAAGTAGAGCCCGTCCATATCGTACTGCGCCAGCCGCTCCTCTACGTTGTGCCAGAACATTCGTCCCCGCGCTGAGGAGTAGTACGGGCTCATGTATGGGATGACCCTCATCCCCAGCTTGTGGGCCGTACCGACGGTTCGACGCAACTCGGCATCGTCGAACGCCTCGAAGTCGTGGCTGACGTAGGCCCCCTCCGCATACAGGTCGGCCACGGTCTCCACCGGCCTGCCTTCCCTGGTGAGCTTGCCGGCCCACAGACCCTCGTGCAGCACCAGGACACGCGTGTGTTCGCTGGCCTCTTCGATCATCGCGTCCGTCGGGAACGGCGGCACCACCCACGGCTGGATCGTGCCGTGGTGCACGATGCACTCCTCGTAGTACTGATCGAGCTCGAACTCGCGGGGCGGGAACACCGAGAACAGAAAACGGCAGTCCCTTTCCAGCTGGTAGCGCACCCGCCATTCCGATGTCTGCCCCTCTCCGGTGTGGGTCATCTCCCGGTCCCGGAGCCCCCGATACGGGTACATCCCGATCCCGCCGGACCCGTCGATCAGAAGCAAGTGTCCCTGGGTGTCTGCCTCATACCGGGCGTCGAGGCCACTTGACACGGTCAGCTCCAGCGGGAGGGTCGCGAACACCTCCAGCAGCGAGTCCGGATGCACCTCGATCCTCAGGAATTGGCAGCTGGACTCGATGGGGATCGCGTTGAGCACACAGGCTGCGTGAAGCGCGTCATCGGAGTCTGCGACGTTGGGGCTCTCCAGCGTGAGGTGCTCGAACGAGACGTTCAGATCGATCCGCGCAATACGTCTTACACCGTTGATCAGCTGGGTACACTCGATGTGGCCCCCGCGACCCGGGCGCTCGCCCGTCGAGGTGTCGAAGACATACCGTGCGCCGGTGGTCTCGACGGTGATCGCGTCCTCGGTCTCCTCGATCGCCGTGAACCGCATCCTCTTCCGGGTGTCCATGCGCCTCTCTCCGTGCTGGCCTGACTATGTCGGTCCTCGGTAAGCCGCATACGGTCGATCGTGGACCACCGGCCCCGGTGTACATAGAAACACCCTCCCGTGCGCGAGGCAAGTCGGAGGGCACCATCTCTTCGCTCGCCATGTCTTCATCAGGCCGCGTTGGTGCACAATCTTACTCTTCCGAGTCCTGCAGGTATGCGGTAAGGGCATCCCTGAGGTCGGGAATCCTGTTCGTCACCACATCCCACACGATTTCGTAGTCGATGCCGAAGTAGTCGTGAATCAGCTTGTCCCGCATGCCGGCCATTGATCGCCAGTCCGCCTGCGGGATGCTTTGACGGACGTCTTCCGGCACTCTCTTGGCCGCCTCACCGATTACCTCGATGCTGCGTACAACAGCACGTTTGAGCGTTTCATCCCGTGCAATCCGCGACTGATCGAGCCCGTCGGTCACTCATAGGAGGAAATCCGCCTCATCCAGGATATGCCGCAGGAATTCACGCGGCGATGGTGACATACTCGACCTCGTCGAGGATGTATGGACCAAGATACGGACTCAGGGACTCGGCTGTCACGACCTCGACCTTCCGACCCAACAGGTCTTCCAGGTAGAAGGCCAATGACATAAAACTGTCGAAGGTCTTTCGGCCCTGCTCGAACTCGACGAGCAAGTCGATGTCGCTGTCACCGTGCTCGTCGCCGCGGACGAAGGACCCAAAGAGGCCGATGCGCCGCACGCCATATTGCCTCAGTCGCACACTGTTGGCCTCTATGGCCGCCATAATGCCATTCTTGTCGGTAACCAAATCAGCCATGCCAGTTCCCACCTTCAGTTGCACAAACAGCCAGGGATCATTCAGGGCGCGGAGCCTCCTCCCGGAATATACGTCCGATCGCCGGTTTCATCAAGGAAAGCGAACGGCCAGAACGAGACTGGGGCTCTGGCCCTCGTATCTATCTGTTTGATCTGCCCATCAGTGACGTCCGCACCATCTCGCAGTCTGCCTGAGCTCCCAGCCCGGCCCTTCCGTCCCTCCCCAAAAATCCAGCACCCGAAAGTCGTCTAAGCTCCTGTTTCTCCTGGCATGTTGACGCTTCATCCCGTATCCTGTTGCAGCATGCCCAGAATCGCATCAACCAAGCGGGTCCGTATGCCATTCGGCAAGGGGAGGTGCTATGAGACTCTCAGGAAAGGTCGCCATCATCACAGGTGCAGGCCGTGGCATCGGCCGCGCAACGGCGCTGGCCTTCGCGGATGCGGGAGCCAGCATCGTCGTTGTCGCCAGAACCAGAACTGAGATCGACGAGGTAGCGGACCAATGCAGAGAGGAAGGTGCGGAGGCCATCGCCGTGCTGGCGGACGTGTCGGACAGGGACCAAGTGCTGGCGATGGCGGGGGAAGTCTATGCGACGTTCCGGAAGGTGGACATCCTGGTCAACAACGCAGGCGTGGCGCTCCACGACCGGATTCCCGACATCCGTGAGGAAGACTTCGACAGGACCTATCAGGTGAACACGAAGGGGGTGTTCCTGTGCACGCAAGCCGTGTTCGGCCGGATGTGCGAGCAGGGAAGCGGCCACATCGTCAACGTGTCCTCAACGTCCGGCAAGCAGGGGTCCGCGGGCTTCGGGTCCTATGCGGCATCCAAGTTCGCCGTCATCGGCTTCACGCAAGCCACGCACGCCGAAGGCCAGCCACACGGGGTCAAGGCATCGGTCGTTTGCCCCGGCCCTGTGGACACGGTGATGCGCAGGAACAACCACCCGAACGACATTATCGAGAACCTCACCCAGCCGGAGGAGATCGCCGACGCGATTCTGCACCTCGTCTGCCAGTCGCCGAAGGCCCACACGCCTGAGGTGATCGTGCGGACACCGCTGCGCGTCAGCTAGCCAGGGCGTGTCATCCGCCAACGTCTGGCTGCCCCCGCACAAGCCTGTAGCACACCAGCCGTTGTTTAAAGCGAAGATACAGAAGCCCGTTCGCGACGGTCGGCCGGGTCCAGACAGGCCCTCGGACATCACCCAGAGCGCCACGCATCTCGGATATCTTGACGAACCGATCCGGGGTGGGTCGCATGAGGAACAGATTCCCTTTGATATCACAACACAGCAGGTGGCCGTCCACGAAGACGCACGTGCCCCATCCCATCTCGTTGGTCGTCCATCTCTCACTTCCGTCTTCCATGCCCACGCACTTGAACGCGCCCTTGTTCTGGGAACTGTCTCCGGAATAGCCGTACAGGAATCCATCGATGGCATAGGAGTCGGTATGCTGAGCGGCGATGATCTCGCTCTGCCAGAGAACCTCTGCCCCCAAGCGCCCGGCCTTCAGCAGCACGCAACCCGTACCGTATCCGGAAGTGATGAAAACGCGGTCGCCGATGGCCATCGGAGTGGTCGCATTCACATCGTATGGCGTCTCCCACGATATGTTCCAGAGCTCATCCCCATCTCTTGCGTCGAGCGCGGCAAACCCTTTCCCGTGGAAGACGAGTACCGCAGGCTTTCCGTCCAGATCCATCCCCGTCAACGCAGCGTAACCTGCTAAGCCTTGTCCGCTCTTCCAGGCCACGTTCCCCGTCAGCTTGTCGTATGCGATCGTCCGCGCGGTACCGCCTCCCTGCACGATAACGCGCTCTCCCAGAATGAGCGGCGAGGAAGCGTGCCCCCACATCGGCGCCTCGCCGCCCTCGTCCGAGACATTCGCTCGCCAGACTTCCTCCCCGTCGAAGAGCTTCCAGCATACGAGGTCACCACCTCGGCCGAAGGTGTAGACTCGATCGTCATCGATCGCAGGCGTTGCCCGGGGACCCGTGCCATGGCTTGAGCCCGCCTTCGCGCTGTAGGATGCCTGCCAGAGCAACATGCCATCGGCGGGATCGAAGCAGAAGATCAGATCGCTATCCGTGCTGCGCCCGCAGACGATCATACGGTTGCCCCGCACGACCGGGGCCGACCACGCTGCGCTCGTGTTTCCCTGGCACAGGAAGTCCACCTCCCACAGCTTCTCCAGGCCGCCGGACCAGTCCTTGATGATCCCCGTGACGCCACTGCGACGGTCTCCCCTGGCCCCGTGCCAGGAGATCCAGTCGGCATCACCTACCGTCAGCGGACTCGTCAATCGGGATACAGGCCTGGGTATGGCCTCCGTTTTGCCGCTCAGTTCCTCGGTGCCCATGAGGATACTCAGCCTGGACCAGTACAGGATGCTGAAAATGAGAACTGCCACCAGCAAGACACCGAAAATGCCGACTACCCATTTGATCCACGTCTTCATTGAACCTATTCCTCCAGACTGCTCTACCGGGGATGGTCGTCCAGTGAGGTAGAACCTTGCTACATCTGAACAGGCCTCCCTTGTTCAGGAATCCGGTGGGAAGCGGCTTTCCTGGTCCGCGGGGTGTCGCGCGGAGCGTGTTTCAAGGGCATCGTTTACACTTGAGCGGATTCTTTCCTTAAAAAACTAATATTGACTTTTCGATTTTCAAGGACTATAATGTAGGCATGATCGAGCGGACCACACTGATGGAGGCCGTTGCCAGCGCGCTTGCAGCCAACCCTGTCGTGGCGATCCTGGGTCCGCGTCAGTGCGGAAAAACCACGCTGGCACGCGCGATTGCGGCCGCCAGAGAGGACTGTGAGTTCTTCGACCTGGAGAACCCGGTAGACGTCGGTCGCCTGTCGGCCCCGATGCAGGCGTTGACCCCCCTGCGGGGGCTGGTCATCATAGATGAGATCCAGCGCCGACCGGAGCTGTTCGAATTGCTTCGTGTCCTTGCGGACCGGCCCGACGGCCAGGCCACATTCTTGGTACTCGGAAGCGCGTCTCCCCGTCTGGTCAAGGGGGCATCCGAGTCGCTCGCAGGTCGCGTGGGATTCGTCGACATGACGGGTTTCACCCTCGACGAGGTCGGAACTGCCGACTGGAAACAGCTTTGGACCCGGGGCGGGTTCCCGCGCTCGTTCCTGGCATCGGATGAGGGGGCCAGCTATGCGTGGCGCCAGGATTTCATGCGGACCTTCCTGGAGCGAGACATCCCGCAGTTAGGTATCACCGTTCCTTCCGAAACCCTCCGCCGCTTCTGGACGATGCTTGCTCACTATCACGGACAGCTGTGGAACGGCGCCGAGTTCGCTCGTGCCCTCGGGTCATCGGAGCCGACGGCACGCCGCTATCTCGATATACTGAGCGGCGCCTACGTGATGAGGGTCCTGTCACCGTGGTTCGAGAATCTCAAGAAACGTCAGATCAAGTCACCCAAGGTATATGTTCGCGACAGCGGACTGCTCCACGCCCTTCTATCCATCGAGACCCACCGGGACCTCCAGGCTCACCCGAAGCTGGGAGCATCGTGGGAGGGGTACGTGCTTGAACAGGTGTTCGCCACGGTACCTGTCCGAGACGTCTACTTCTGGGGCACACACAGTGGGGCGGAGCTCGATGTCCTCGTATTCCGCCACGGACGGCGCTACGGCATCGAGATCAAGTATGCCGACGCGCCAACCATGACCAAATCCCTGCGGGTCGCAATGGAGGACTTGCGCCTGCACAGAGCTGTCGTGGTCTACCCCGGAGACCGGGCGTACCCCCTCGACGAGAAGGTCCGTGTGATACCCCTATCGCAGATCGAGACGGCCTTCAGCGACTGACCCGCCCGGCACCGACGACCCTCTTCGCCTCTCCATCCTCCACGTGCGATCGGGCTCGCATCCGCAGCTGGCTCTGCCCGGCTCCCCACCGTACCTATCCGCAGCGCTCGTTCCTCGATCGACTCACCTTATCCGCCAGGAACGCCCTCACCGACGCCGCCTGAGATTCCTCCAGCCCGTGGGCGATCCATCCACCACCAAACCCCGACTGTTTCAGAAGCGCGGCGTACCGATCGAAATCCAGCAGTCCCGTGCCGGCGGCCAGGTTCCCCGCGGCCCCGTCGCGGTCCAGGTCCTTGGCGTGCACCAGCGCGATGTCGGGGCCCAGCAGATCGAACGCCTCATCGAGGATCTCGGACATCCGTGCCAGCTCCCCTTCGTGGAACACGTTGGCCCCGTCGATGGCCACCTTCAGGTTCGGCGACCCGATCTCATCCAGCAGCCTCCGTGCCTTCCGGGCCGAGTCGACCGTATTCGCCACCTCCGGCTCGAACGCCAGGGCCACGCCGTGGTCCTCAGCCACCTTGGCCGCCTCTGACATCGACCTCAGCAGGTCCTGCCACGCCTTCGGCGTGTCGTTGTCCGGATGTCTCCGCCACATATACCCCGCGTCGCGTGTTCCTGTGCAAAGCGTCACCACCGACGTGCCGACCCGGCCCGACGCCCTGATGATCTCCTTCAGCCGCCTCATCCCGTCCGCGCGCTCGGCCGGATCCGGATGGATCATGTTGGTGGTGCCCGACACCGCTGCGATCCCGAGGCCGCGTGAATCCGCCGCCTCACGGATGCGGTCGCACACCTTGTCGTCCAGCCGACCCGGCATGGGGTCCAGCCCCACGCTCTCCCAGTTCAGCTGGACGCACGCGTACCCGTGCCCCTCCACCGCGTCCAACACCTCCTCAAACGTGTCCCGCTCGAAGGTCTTGGTGAAGATCCCGATGTCCATGGTTACCCTCTTGTCCAACACGATAGGCGCGAGCTACGACAAGACCGCCGAAACGCGACATCAGGAGCACACGCAGGCGCCAGGATTGAATGTGAGTAGCGATTCTCCACACAGGAATCTATTCCAAATGCATCCCGCAGACAACTCTCCACACACGAGCCTGTGGACATCGGTCGCCTGTCCGCACCGATGCAGGCGTTGGCCCCCTGAGGGTCCTGGTCATCATTGCCTTCACCACCCGTCTGCACTATTTTGCCGCTGTAGCACCACGTCACAGGGCGGGTACTCCCGAGGAGACCGATCGATGAGACTATCATGTCAGGAAGGCCTGGTTCCGGGCAAGACGTTTGCCGAGAAATTGCGCAACCTGGAGGCGTACGGCTTCGAAGGTGTGGAATTGGCTGGCGCGCGACTGAACGACGAGGCCGATCTGGCCGAACGACGCGCAGCGCTGAGGGACAGCCCGGTGAAGGCCTCGTCCATCTGCGGCGGCTTTGAAGCCGAGATGGTCCACCCAGATCCCCAACGCCGCCGGGCCTGCGCAGACACGCTGAAACGCTTCATCGACCTCGCCGCCGAACTGGGCGCGACGGGCCCGATCTCGGTGCCGATCTTCAATCGCAACGAGCGCGTGCCCGATATGTCTCCGTGGAAGACACAACACGAAGCCGAGATCGAACTTCTGCGGCACGTGCTCGAGGACCTTGCCCGTCACGCCGAAGGTACGGGCGCGTGCCTGCTGCTCGAGCCGCTCAACCGCTACGAGTCGAACTCAATCCGCGACGTCGAGGAGGCTGCGGAACTGTGTCGCGTTGTCGGTAGCACCGGCGTGCGCGTGATGGCCGATTTCTTCCACATGCACATCGAGCAACCGGACACGCCCAAAAGTTTGGCGGCCGTCGCCGACATGCTGGGCCACGTGCACCTGGCGGACAACACGCGCAAGGAACCCGGCACGGGCGACATCGACTTCGCCGCCGCATTCAAGGTGCTGAAGAAGGTCGGCTTCGGCGGGTACATGGCCTTCGAATGTGGCTTGAGCTGCGAGGGTGAGGTCGCGCTACCGAAGTCGGTCGCGTACCTCAAGACGTGCCTGGCCGAAGCGTGACACCGAGGGATAGAGAGAGGCACAAGCAAGAGCGGGGGGGCCGATCCTGAGGACGCTGCCCGGACCGACGTAACCTGCCTGCGCTGGAGGGTGCTACGATTGCCACAGTGGAGATCAGCTCTGGTACTTCGATAACCGATAGATCACGCAGGGCCGTACTGTCTTCGCGCGTATGACCGCACGAAGCCTTCCCCCCTCGACGACGATGTCGTTCCTGGACACATGTGTGATTACGTCGTCTGCATGTCCCCAATGCACTCCAGCTGCTGGGCGATGAACCGCTCCGCACGATCATTCTCCACAGACGGTGAACATACCGCTCGGAGTTCCGTCTCCAGTTCGGCAACCTTGGTTGGGTGGGTGCCAGACACGTTCTGAAGTTCATCTGGGTCAGCGTCAAGATCGAACAGCTGATCGGGAGCGTCGGTGTAGTGCAAGTACTTCCAGTTTCCCTTCCGGATCATGTACGAGCTACCGGGTGCACCGTGACCGTGATATTCGGAGAAGACCGTGCGCCCCGAATCGTTCACGGGTATGCATTGAAGGGGCATCCCAAGAAACTCGGGTGGTTGGGCCGTACCGGTCGCAGCGAAGAGGCTTGCCTGCAGGTCATGCAGATCCACGGGCGTTGCCACACGCACTCCCTCGGAAAAGTCAGGCCCCGACGCAATCATGGGGATACGTACCGAGTCCTCATAGAGACTGCATTTCCACCACATACCGAACTTACCTAGCATGTCACCATGGTCGGAAGTGTAGACGACGTTCGTGGCATTGCTTAGCCCAGCGGCCTCCAGTGCGTCCACCAGCCGGCCAATCTGATGATCGACGAAACTTACACAGGCCAGATAGCCGCGCCGGAGGCCCAGCACCTGTTCCTCAGTGAACGTATCGGTCTCAAAATGCCTTCTTGTTGCTTCGGCATAGGGGTGCCGCGCAGACTCGCATTCATGTCCATAGCGGGGCAGGTCAGGATCGTGTGGGTACATGCTCCAGTATTCCGGTGGAGCAAAATGGGGGAAGTGTGGCGCCGTTACGTTCACGACAAGGACCCAGGGGACATCCAAGCTGGGGGCAGTGTTCTGGATCCACTGTACAGCCTGGTCGACACAAGCGATATCGCCGGCACATGCGTTCGCTTTGGGACCATATCCACTTGCCCGCTCTCCCGCTCCTTTCCTGATCGTCATGGGATTACGTCGATGATTGACGTCACCCGGCGCCTTGCGGTCCCCGGGGCGTATCATCTCACTGAAACCGAGCTCACTGCCGGGAGCGTATACATCGGTCTTCCCAACATAGGCCGTGTGTATCTCCTGAGCGGCGAGCGCCGCACCGAATGACAGCGGCGTCCGATTAATGAGAATATTGCAGTTGCTGTAGGTCTGAAGCACATGAGCTCTTCTGCCTGCCACAAAGGCTGAACGGCTGGGCATGCACAGGGGGGAAGGGCAGTAACCGTTTTCGAAGACCACGCCGCGATGTGCGATTGCTTGCATGTTGGGGGTCTTGACGGACGCGTGACCGTACGGCCCCGAATACAGCGGGTTGTGCTCATCAGACATCAGTACAAGAAAGTTCGACATGTGATCCCTTCTGACAGGACTATCCAATCGAGCAAGTCTCCATACCCCAATGCTGGTTCCCGAAGGCAGTCCTCGCAGCCCTCGGTGATGCTGATCCGCCAAACCATCTGAATCCCTCTCGTTCAACGTGTATTCACCCATACGGGTGATGACCAGGCTCTACCACCATCTTCCTGGGTCACACGAATGAAATAGGCTTGATCTCCCTGGGCCGTCTCCAGGCTCAGCGTCGTGTCATATTTGCGGATCTGATTGGTTGCCTTATCCAGGATTGCATGGATGATCTTCGAATCCTGGAAGACCTCTATCTTGTCGAGCATACCCTCCAATCGAACCTGGATTGACATCTCGAGCCTACTTCCCAGCCCGATGTCGAGTTCTCCTCCCATCCATACGTCATTGATTCGCACGTCGAGTACAATGCGTGGACCGCTAGTGGCATAGACTCGATGCGCTAGAAAGGCTTCCCAGAGGGCTTCACGGGTCAATTCACGGGCATATACACCCACAAGACCACCATGTGTTGTGAAGTATCTTTCTCGGGCAGCAGGATGGCTGTCGCCGCCAGCGCCCCGGTGGTCGTCGCTGTCGGCTATGAAGCCACATCGAATCCCACGCTCGACCGACTCGAACGCCGCGCCCTCGAACGTCTGGTGACAGGAGTAGATCTCCAGCATCGGCATGACAGACGGATCGAAGAAGTCTAGGTTGCACCGCCGCCCGCCGCAGTGTGGCACGAGCATCGGATTCAAGTCGCGCAGTTCGGCGATCGTCTCAGCCAGATCGCGCTCCCGGTCGGCGAGCACGGCTGCGTCGTTCCAGGCCGGATCGCCGTGCGGACGACTGCGCACGAGCTTGCCTTCGTCACCCGGGAAATAGACACAGTGGTCCCCGCCGAGCTCGCTTCTCCCACCCCATTCATAGGCCAGAAATGGCACAAACCTCCCAGGCTCATGGGCATCGCGATTCGCCTGTTGAATCTCAGCCCAGTCCTCGTCGCTCATCTGAATCTCTAGGCTGGCCAGGGCAGCGAAGTCCAGACCCGCCGCATTCCGAGCGTAAGCGTACTGCTGGTCCGCAGTAGCCGTACCACAGCAGTGCCCGGACATGATGTGCAGGTCTCCGAAGTACAGGTTCAGCCCGTCAGCCGGGCTGGGTCCAAAGGGGTTGGAGCGTGCGAACAGCTTCCCGTCGTCGCTAACGGCCGTGATTCGATGCCACTGTGCATCTCGTGGAAGCTCGACTTGTGCCGCCGTCGTCTGGCCTGCCTCGAGGCGAACCCGACCCATGGGCGTCCTGTCGTCGAGCAGCAGCGCCACGTCACCGGCCGGAGTTCCGGCTACGTTGCCGTAGACGTCCTCCGGTTTGATTCGCACAGTGGCCTGGCCGTTTCGGGCCGTTGCGTCGGGCACGACGCAACGGACTGCAACCGCACCAGCGCCGACTATCTCCACCCCGGGAGAGTCCTTCTCTCTCACGGTTTGCCATGCCCCCGATCCGTCCGGATCGATCCCCAAGCGAAAGCGGAACGGCGATTCGACGAAGCTCTGGCATCGGTACCCCGGACCTTGGCCATCCGGATCGCCCAGATAGACCGTGACCGTCTGGCCCGCCGCGACAGAGCCCTCAACGAGTACAAGATCGATCCCGTGATTCCACGGATGGCGCCTCGAGTCGCCCAGTCGCGGTTCTTTGTCGCTCTTCAGTTGCCATCGGGCCGAACCGTCTCCACCCTGTACGGCAAGGTAGTTCTCCGTGGCCGGATCGTCCATCTGCGGATCGCCGAAGTCCGAGAAGTGGCGTGTAGCCACGACGATCCGTCCACCCGGGGAC
>JASLMQ010000246.1 GCA_030746455.1 Candidatus Latescibacterota bacterium | reverse complement strand
GCATATCCAGGTGGAGGAAGGCCCGGGCGTTGGCTCACAAAGGGAGGCATGAAGGATCCAGGCCTGGGCCCGAGGCGGAACCTGGGTACCCAGGCGCTTCGCGCCACTCGCACCCCCCGATTTCGTCGGATCGAGGCTAACCACAGATGAACACGGATGAACGCCGATAATACACCGCCAGAGCCACGCCGACGTGGGAGGTCAGGATGCAGATGATCCGGAGACCTGCAGCGGAGAACCCGCGCAGGACTCAGCACGGCGGCTACCAAACGTGGGGAGAGCGAAATGGCATCTGAGATACCCGGAGGCCTCCTGTACACCAGCGAACACGAATGGGTCCGGGTGGAGGGTGACCTCTGCACGATAGGGATCACGGACTACGCCCAGGGCGAGCTTGGCGACATCGTCTTCGTGGAGCTCCCCGAGGTGGGAGATCGGACCGTCCAGGGAGAGGCCTTCGGCACCGTGGAGGCCGTGAAGACCGTGGCCGACCTGTTCGCGCCGGTGTCCGGGGAGGTGGTCGAGGTGAATGGGTCGCTGGCCGAGGATGCCGTGGAGATCAACCAGGACCCTTACGACGCCGGGTGGATGATCAAAGTACGCATGGAAGACCCGGCGCAGGCCGACGGTCTGCTGGCTCCGGAGGACTACGGGAAGCTGCTGGAAGAGGCCTGAAGGCCGACGAGATCGCGTCCGAGTGCCGGGATCGCCGGGGGTACGTCTCAGCCTGAAACCGCTTGACATTTAGCGGTAAAGGCTTTAATTTATAAGACTTACATTGGTTCGTCTCATGTCGATGGCGGGAAGGTCGCTGCGGCATATTACCGCGGCAGATTGCCCTGGTGGCCTCCCGCGTAGAATCTGGGTGTCCCCGTGCTCAATCGAGCGGTCCTGGTGCTGAACCAGAGCTACGAGCCGGTGCATGTCTGCACCGTTCGCAGGGCCATCATCCTGGTCTTCCGTGGTCGGGCAGAGGTCATCGAGTCCCTCGATACCTGCATCCGGTCGGTTTCGGCCCAGTTTCCCGTGCCCAGCGTGGTTCGTCTGGCGATCTACGTGCGGATCGCGCCCAAGAAGCTCTCGCTCTCGAAGCGGAACATCCTGAAGCGAGACGGTCACCAGTGCCAGTACTGCGGCGGGAAGCGGGGCCCGATGACGGTGGATCACGTCGTACCCAGGACGATAGGGGGACGGGACTCGTGGGAGAACCTGGTCTGCGCGTGTCTGGTGTGTAACAACCGGAAGGGTAATCAGACCCCTGAGCGTGCAGGGATCTCGCTGATCCGCAAACCCCGGCAGCCCAATCATGTGACCTTCATCAGCCGGTTCGTGGGTGTCCCGGACCAGAGGTGGCGGCCGTATCTATTCATGGACTGAGCGAGGGCTTCGAAACGAGGGGATACTTCAATGGCTGGACCATCCACGCCGTTCCAGGTGACTGGCGAAGATGACACCTACGGTGTCAAGCTCGATCTGTTCGAGGGGCCGCTGGATCTCCTGCTCTTCTTGATCCGTAAGAACGAGATCGACATCTATGACATCCCCATCGCGGCGATCACGCGCCAGTTCCTGGACTATGTCGAGCTGATCCAAACCCTGAATCTGGAACAGGCCGGCGACTTCGTGGTGATGGCCGCAACACTGATGAAGATCAAGTCGCGGATGCTTCTGCCCCTGCCGCCGACGGATGAGGAAGAGGCCGAAGACCCGCGTGAGGAGCTGGTCCGCCGGCTTCTGGAATACCAGCGGTTCAAGGAAGCTGCCTCGTGGCTGGAGGACCAGCAAGAGGCCTACCGGGACCATTTCTACAGGGGCGCCGCGCTGGACACGGAAGAGCTGGTTGCTTCGGACGAGGGCGAGGAGCTGCGTGCCCTGACGCTGTTCGAGCTGCTTGCCGCGTTCAAGCAGGCCATGCTCGACGCCCCCAAGATCGGCTTCCACGAGGTGGGCCGCGCGGAGGTGACCTCCGAAGAACGCGCGGATTACATCATGGACGTCCTTTCGCGGAAGGAACGCACCTCGTTCGTGGATCTGGTATCCGGCCTCCCGAGGATCGTGCTGATCGTCACGTTCATCGCGCTCCTGGAGCTGGTCCGCTCTCAACTGGTCGTGGCGCGCCAGGCCGGACAAGACGGCGAGGTGTGGATCTACCGGAAGGCGTCTTCCGACTCGCCGCCGCCAGCGCCCGCCTCACCCTCGCCGGGACCCGAATCCCATGTCTGATACAGACGACTCACTGGACCTCGCGCCAGACGAACACGCCCGGAACAGGGGCATCCTGGAGGCGCTGCTGATCGCCTCGGACGAACCGATTCCCGTCGGGAAGATCACGTCGGTGATCGACAGGGTCGGCCCCCGCGAGATCCGGGATTACGTCGACGACCTCAACCACGAGTACGCCGAGACCGGCCGAAGCTTCAAGATCACGGAGATCGCTGGTGGATTCCAGCTGATGGTCCATCCCGAGTATGCCCCTTGGGCCCGGCGGCTCATGAGGGGCAAGGCGCCGGCCCGCCTGTCTCAGGCATCGCTGGAAACCCTTGCGATCATCGCCTTCCGGCAGCCCCTCACCAAGGCAGAGGTCGAGCACATTCGAGGGGTCAGTGTGGACGGGGTCATCCGGCACCTTCTGGAGAAGGGGCTCCTCCGAATCGCGGGGCGCGCTGAGGGGATCGGAAGGCCGCTGCTCTACGGAACCACCCGCGACTTTCTGAAGCACTTCGGACTGAAGACCCTTTCGGATCTTCCCAAGCTCCGGGAGCTCGAGGACCTCCTTCGCGAAGAAGAGGAACGGACGGGAGAAGTACAGTCTCTGGGAGATCTCATCCAGGGAGTAGCCTCTGGCAGCGGGGCGCAGGAGGGGGATGCAGAGTCGGACGCCTACGACGAAGGGGAGAGCCTCGAGGATGGCCCATCCGGAACCGAATCTGGAACGCCTGAACCGGTACCTGGCCCGGGCGGGAGTGGCATCCCGGAGGGCGAGCGATCGCCTGATTCTGGCGGGCAGGATCAC
>JASLMQ010000245.1 GCA_030746455.1 Candidatus Latescibacterota bacterium | reverse complement strand
GCCTCCCTGCTGAACAGGTAGCCCTGGAGGCCTCGCTGCTCGAGCCACGGCCGGATCTGATCGAGGTCGTGCGCAGTGCTGAAGAACTCGGTCTTCTCCGCAATGGCTTTACGGTCTTCAGAGGCCGGGATGGGCGTGTAGATGGTGGGCCGCCAGGTCAGGTACGGCACCCAGGCCCTCGGGCCGATGGGTTGCCGGTAGATGACGAAGGCATTCTTCGGCGTCTTGGCCTTGATGTGTGAGGCCAGCTGGGGCGCCGAGGGCGCAAAGGCCCTCCTACCCGACAGCGCGTGGATGTGCGGAACAGCTGCAGCCAGGATGGCGGCGGTTAGCACCGCGAGCGCGATTCCCTCGGCGAGACGAGGGTTCATCCATCGGTGGAAGAGTCCCTGGATGCGTGTGGCGATGACGGCGAGGGCGTAGCCGGCGTAGATCGCGAGGGGGTAGCTCAGCACCGTATAGAACCTGGAGGGCGTGAATGCGGTGAAGTCCTCGCCGAAGAAGATGTTCGCGACGAAGCGATAGACATAGCCGAGCAGGCAGAAGGCGAGCACCAGGGACGTAAACCAGCAGAGCAGGAAGGTACCGCTGGTTTCCGCTGCGCGGCGCAGCGAGAGCACCAGGCCCAGGACACCGAGGACCGTTGCCGCGACCCCGAGGCTCCTGACGACGTCCCAGAAGGGGATGAGGGGCTCATCGGTAAACCGAAGGGTGTGGGTGCCGGCCAGTTGTGAGCTGCGGAGGGCGTACGGAATGATGAAGAACGCGTAGGCCAGGAAGGTCAGGCCAAAGAGCCAGAGGATGCGCTTCGACAGATCGTCCAGGCTGCGGTCGACCCCCTTCATCACCACATAGAACGCCAGAACAGCCGCGACGATGAGGGCACTGAGATGGTGCACGAGGATCAGGCTGCCGAAGAGAAGGACTTCGTACGACCGGTGCTTCCATCCCTCTGTGCTTAGGCAGGACCAGATGAGCCCGAGGAAGAGGAGGAAAGCGATCTCGGTGGGCAATCCACCCCATTGATAGTAGCTGATGAAGCTCCCGAAGTTGCACAACAGCGCGTAGGCCAGCATGGCGAGGGCGGCCGCCTTCCGGTCCGCGAACACCCTGAGGCTGAGGAGATAGATCAGGACCGCGGCCGGTATCTGTATGACCATGTGCAGGGACTGAAAGGTCTGGTGGACCTGCTGGCCGGACCAGGCGGATGCGAGGGCGATGAAGATGTGCATGCCCAGGGGATAGTTGACCCCGATCTCCTCGAAGGGACGCCAGTCCGTGGCCAGGGCGCCCGTGTCCAGGATCTTCTTGGCGAGGATGGCGTGGAAGGAGGGATCCCAGCCGATGGGGGCGTCGGTGGAAAGGGTCGGGATCGCGTAGGCGATGGCGATGGCGAGGATCGATACCACGAACCACGCGTCTGCGCCGTTGCTCGACGGTCGAGGGCAGCGGGCCTTGTCCCCACTGTCGTTCCCCTGAGATGCGCGCGAGCGTCTGAGGTGCCCGACCGCGCTCGCGACGGCGGCGAGGACGGCAAGACCGTAGGGGTAGTGGAATCCATGGAGCATGCCGGCCATGGCCAGCAGATACCCGAGGGTGACAGTGGCGGCCAGTCCCCCGACTATGCCCAGTATGATACGCTGGGAGAGGCTGCCGTCCCTGAACCCGGTGACCGAAAGAACGGTCCAGGGAAGCAGGAGGGCGACGACAACGCCGACTGTGACGATCTGGCCTGGCATACGGGCCCTGTCCGCGAAGACCGCAACTACGAAGGACCCGAAATCCAACGCATCTGGGAGGGGTCCCCGGGTGAGGAGCAAACGGCCCAAAATAGGGATTCGCACGCAGCAATACAACGCAAATAAACCCTGTGTCGGCCGGCGGAGGCGAGGGCATTCGTCGAGGTCGATGATGGGGAGCGTGAGGCTTGACTTCTCGGCGCGTATGGCCCTTAATTCCTCTGATCGACAGCACGTACTGGGGAGTCCGGATGGGCGTGGACAGGCTCCCCTCCCACACGATGGGACTGAGGTCGACCGAACGAATGGCCGAACGATCGCCAGACATCCGCTTCATCGTCAACCCATTTGCCGGAACGAGCCGCGGTGACATCTCTGCGACCATCGGCCGCGTGATGGGGCGACCCGGATCGCGCTATGAGATCACGCGCACTGAGGAAGCCGGCCAGGCCACTGCGCTGGCGCGTGAGGCGGCCGACCAGGGCACCGGCACCGTTGTGGCGGTGGGAGGCGATGGAACAATCAACGAGGTGGGAAGGGGATTGCTGGGCACGGGCGTGGCACTGGGCATCGTGCCGCTGGGATCGGGCAACGCCTTGGCCCGGGAGCTGGGCATCCCCCTGGATCCAGGGGAAGCGTGTCGGGTCCTGCTGGATGGACGACAGGAAGCGATCGATGTCGGTTGGATGGGAGACGCGGTGTTCTTCTCTACCGCGGGGGTCTCTCTCGACGCGGAGGTGAGCTGGCGGTATAATCAGCGGGGGGGAAACCTACGCGGGTTCCTGCCGTACGTGGGCCTGACTCTGTATGCGCTGGCCTCCTACCGGCCGGAAACCATCACGGTGACACCCGAAGAGGGGGAGGCCCTGGAGGTTCGACCCCTGATCCTGACAGTTGCGAATGCATCGCGATTCGGGAACGGTGCAATCATCGCACCCCAGGCCCGGCCGGACGATGGACTGCTGGACATCTGTATCATCGAGAAGCGACACCTCGCCAGAATGGTCTGGCACGCAAGACGGCTGTTCACGGGGAGCATCGACCGGATGCCGGGTGCACGGTCTGTGAGGGGGAAGTCATTCCGGATCGAGCGACCGACGCGTGGACGGTGTCAGGTGGACGGGGAACCGTTGTCTGGCGGGCCGGTGCTGGACGTGAGGGTCGAGCCGAAGGCGATTGCGGTGATCGTGCCGCGGAGCGCGTGACCCTCTCAGTAGGCCTTGACCCTGAAGGTCAAAATCTTACCACGGATGGGCACAGATAGACACCGATAAGGTGATGCGAGATCCCGGCGAGTGCGGTCCGGAACCCGCGCGTCGCCAGGCCCAGGCCTTGACGATCGCACACCGCGCAGCCTCGTAACTCGCGATGTGCGCTAGTCGCGCTTCTCTTCTCCTCCACCGATCGGTAGCTCGATTCGTACGGTTGTTCCGGAACCTTCCTCGCTTTCCGCGCTGATCCTTCCACCGTGATCCTGGGCGATCTGGTAGCAGATGGAGAGTCCCAGGCCGGTGCCTACCTGCGAGCCCTTCGTGGTGAATCCCGGATCGAAGATCCTGCCCAGATGATCCGGCGCGATGCCGGCCCCGGTGTCCGTGATTTCCACGACGGCCTTTCCTTCCTCACATGAGGTCCGGATGCGGATCTCGCCTTCCCCTTCGATGGCCTGTGCGGCGTTGACCAGCACGTTCATAAAGAGCTGATTCAGCTGGTTGGGGTAGCAGGTGAGATCGGCGACCTCGCCGAACTGTTTCGTCACGCGAATGCGGTCCTTGAGCAGGTGCTGGATCAGCGTGAGCGTCGTGTCGATTCCTTCGTGAATATCGGCTTCCTGGAGATCGGCCTCGTCGAGCCTGGCAAATCGGCGCAGGCCCTGAGCAATGGTGTCGATCCGGTCGCAGGCCTCCTGATTCACACGGTTGAGGTCTCTGAGGACCTCGAGGAGACGGGACGCCTGAGGATCGGATGACTCCCCGACGATCTGCTCATCGAGCCTGTCCAGGGCCCGGGTCAACGAATCCTGGCTGCTCTTGACGGCACCCAGTGGCGTGTTCAGCTCATGGGCCACGCCGGCCACGAGCTGGCCCAACGAGGCCATCTTCTCGCTCTGGATCAGTTGCGTCTGCACTGCACGGTATTGTCGCCAGAATTGCTCTGAAAGTACCATTGTGGAACCGACTCCCACCAGGACCACCACGGTGGGCAGCAGGTGGGCGCGGGGCCAGTCCTCGTCCTGCAGGAGATAGA
>JASLMQ010000244.1 GCA_030746455.1 Candidatus Latescibacterota bacterium | reverse complement strand
ATCTCCACCATGCCCGTGGCCGGGATCGCCGTTCCCGCCACGCTCGCCGGCGCGCTCGTGGCCATTACCGCCGAGGCCTTCACCTGCAACGCCATCACCCTCGCCATCGACGACCGGCTCTGCGGCATGTCCGCCGGCGCCCTCACCTTCGACATGAAGGCCGGCATCCACACCCAGATCGGCCCCGACGTCCAGCTCCTCCGGCTCGGTGTGGCCCAGATGGGCGCCTACATGTTCGGAGGGTCGTACACCGCAGCCGGGACCCCCACGACCATGGCCAAGATCCCCGGTGCCCAGAGCACGATGGAAAAGACCATCGAGGCCATGTGGGCCGCTTGCGCCGGGATCCGCAGCTTCAGCTCCCTGGGTATCCTGGCGTGCGCCGATATCGGCAGCCCGGTACAGCTTATGCTCGACCTCGAGCTGATGAGCTATCTCGAACGCCTCGTGAAGGGCGTGACGGTGGACGAGGAGCGGCTGGCAGAGGAGGTCATCTGCGAGGTGGCCCCCACGGGCGCCCGCTTCATCGATCAACGCCACACGGTCGACCACTACCGCGAGGAGCTCTGGATCCCCCAGCTCATGGACCGACGGGTACCCATGGCCTGGGCCGCGGATCCGACCACGATGGTGGACGACGCGCGGAAGAAGGCCCGATCTCTCCTGGCCGACGCCCCCAACCTCTGTCCCCTCACCGACGCGCAAAAGGCCGAGGTCAAGCGCATCGTCGCCGAGGCCGACAAGCACGTCGCGTCCACCAGGCGGGTCTAGGAGGAGCCCCGAAGGGGCGACAGAAGCCTCGTCTTTTACCGCGACCCCGTGCACCGCCTTCCCGAGTGCCCGATCCACCGGTAGGTGGATCGGGTGTATCGAGGGACGGTCCTGGAATCAGGTTCCGTGGCCCTTGTGCTTCGATACACCTGATTCGCCCAAGGCGAATCAGGCACTCAGCACGGACGGATTGTGGGCTTGATAAGGAACGAAGCCCTCACAACTGGATAGGGCAATATCACGTAGCCGAGGGATCACCCGATGTGCCCTCCGACAAACCCAACATCCTCCTCATCATGACCGACCAGCAGCGGGCCGACTTCCTCGGCTCGCAGGGCTTCGGCATCGACACCATGCCCTTCCTGGACGGTCTGTCGTCCCGCGGTGTCTGGTTCGACCGGGCCTACACCTCCATGCCCATCTGCATACCTACCCGGGTCAGCATGCTCACCGGACGCTTCGCCAAAGCGCACGGCATGATCGGCAACTGGAATCCGATCGAGGCCCGATACGCGCGGGATCTGCCCGGGGTGCTGCGTGAGGCGGGCTACGAGCTCGCCCTGTTCGGGAAGAATCACTCCCACGCAGGCGAGGACGACTTCGACGTCTGGCGCCCCTACATGCATACCAAGGGTCTGCCGCGCAAGGGAAGCGAAGTTGAAGACGTCGCATTCGACCGGTGGCTGGTGGATCTCGCTCATTGGACCTCGGACGCGCCAACGCCATTCCCACTCGACGCGCAGTACCCCGTGCGCATCACATCCGAGGCCGTCGACTGGGTCCGCGAGGGACGGCAGCGGCCGTTCTTCGCGTGGGTGAGCTTCCCCGAGCCCCACAGCCCCTATCAGGTGCCGGAGCCCTACTTCGACTTCTTCCCGCCGGACGCGGTCGCTCCCCCGGCGGCCGGGCCCGAGGCCCTGGCCGACAAGAACCACCAGTGGCGCTATCAGTACGAGACCATCAAGCACTACCATCCGGACTGTGACCACGAATGGGGACGCTACCGGTCGAACTACTGCGGGATGCTCCGCCTGATCGACGACCAGCTGGAACGCCTCGTCGGGGCGCTGGTCGAACAGGACCTCCTGGCCAACACTCTGGTCATCTACGTGTCGGACCACGGCGAGTTCTGCGGCGATTACGATCTGTATCGCAAGGGCCTGGCGCTGCCCCAGTGCGCGATCCGCATCCCGATGGGCTGGTACGGCGGCCCCGTGTCGCCGCACAGTGGACCGCACCCCGCCCATGTGTCCATCACCGACATCTTCCCCACGCTCTGCGAGGCCATCGGGACGGAGATCCCCAAGGGCGTTCAGGGCCGCAGCCTCTGGCCCCTGCTGACGGGTGGTGACTACAGCGAACGGGAGTTCTCCAGTGCCTTCGCCGAGCACGGCATAGGGGGTCGGCTCCTCACCCCCGATGAGGTGGCTGTCGGCCACGAAGCCGAGACCGTCCACATCGACGGGGTCGCCCGGACCAACCTGGACGGCACACGGGTGGTCACGAGCGGATACCGCAGAACGATTGTCAGGAATCGGTGGAAGCTCGTCTACGACACGGATCTGCCCCTCGAGATCTACGACATCGAGGAGGACCCGCACGAGTTGCGGAATCTGGCCACCGAAGTTGACCCGAACGTGAAGGCGGAGCTATTGGAGGAGCTGGCCTACTGGACAACGCGCCTCGACGACAACCTGGACGTCCGGCGCTACGGCCCCAGTCCGGGTCTTCACAACTGGCATCGCTAGATCGCCTTCACACGGACACACGCGAATGCGGGCCGTGGTTACCCACGGCCCGCATTCGTCATCCCTGCGCGCATCGCATCGATCGATGCACCAACCCGGTCACGCCCTCCCGCCACTCGTCAGCCCTCCTCATCCCCTGTCCGCGACTCCTTCAGCGCCTGGTCGGCTAGCTTGCGCTCCGTGATATCGAGCACCACCCCCCTGAG
>JASLMQ010000243.1 GCA_030746455.1 Candidatus Latescibacterota bacterium | reverse complement strand
TTCCGTGGTGCTGGGGGACCAGGTCGACTATGGCCTTGGGTAGCCCCTCCTCAGACGCCAGCTCGATGCCCTCCTTCACGTGCGAGATCAGGATCAGGGCGCTCATTCTGGGCTGGAGCTCGTCGTGGGGGTTGATGCCCTTCTGATTCTCTATGAAATAGTGCGGCCGAATCATCTTGCCGATGTCGTGGTAATAGCATCCCACGCGCACCAGCAACCGGTCCGCGCCGATCGCGTCGGCGGCTGCCTCGGAGAGGCTGGCCATGATGATGCTGTGGCTGTAGGTGCCCGGCGCTCGTATGGCCAGATTCCGGAGCAGTGGACGATTCAGGTCCGAGAGCTCCAGGAGCGTGATCGGGGTCACGACACCGAACACGCTCTCGAAGATCGGCAGCAGCCCGATGGTGAGTACCGAAGAGGCGCAGGCCGTGAAGATCCCGATCACCAGGTCCCACCTCACCTTCTGAACGAAGTCGGGAACGGTCGTGTAGTTGACCAGAAGAACGCATGTGGCCGAAATCGTGAGGGTGTAGGCGACGATGAGGTAGAGGATGGACCGGTAGAAGTCGCTCCGATGGAGCACCTGGCGTGTGGAATAGGATCCGACGATCCCGGCGACCAGGAAGACCAGACCCTGCTGGAGGCTTCCCAGTACGCTCGAGCAGAGGGCGGCCGCCACAAGCGAGACGACCAGACCGATCTCGGCATCGAAAAGAACAGTGGCCAGCATGGCCGAAAGGGCCACGGGCACCAGATATGGAGTCACGGAGGCATCGGCCGCGGCGTACGAGGCGACCAGGGCGGGCATCACCAGGACGATGCCGAACAGCACGATGTTGGAGGTCTGTCTGAAGACCGAGGGACGCGAAATGGCCAGGAATGCGAAGAAGATGGTAACCATCAGGCCGCTGATCACGGCCTGGGCGCCCACCTGGATGAGCCCGATATAGGGCCCCTCCTCGCGCCGCGCGTTCATGTGAGCCGCAAGGGAGTTGAGCTTGTCGATGTGCTCGGGCGTGACCCGCCTGTGCCGCTCTATGATGAGCTCGTCCTTCAGAACGGTACCCTTCGTGAGCGAGACGCCCGCCGCTGCTTCGGCCCGTCGGTGTTCCGTCTCCAGCGTGTCGAACCTGAGATTCGGGGTGAGGAAGGCGACCACAAGCTCGTAGACGGCCTTGACATCGGCCGAGGTGCCCTGCGGGATCAGACCGCCAATCTCCTCCTGGAGGGTCAGGGTGAATTCATCGATGTCCAGGATGCCCGATACCGGGAGCCGCTCCTCGCTTCCCTGGCTGACGTGGGTCAGCTCGGCCTCGCCTTCTCGGAAGACATCCGACTTGCTGGCAACAATGCCGGGCGCATAGGCCATCACGAGCAGGGTGTCGACGGTCTGCTCGATCCGCTTCAGTTTGCCGGACGCCCTGGCCCCCTGCGCGAGCAGGAAGCGGGTTGTGGCCTCCGTGACCGCGCCCAGTTCCGGAAAGGATCGCCTCAGTCCCTGCAGCACCGAGTCCGTAACCGCGGTTGTGCGAAGCGCGGGAAGCGCCCCGATCAGGCTGCCGAGGGCCTGGATCCGGGACTGGGCCAGATCCCCGTTGAGCTCGAGTACGGGGGGCACCGCGCGTCTGGCGGCCTCCACCTCCTCCAGATACTCGTCCCGGCTCTTCCGGATCTGGAACCGCTCGGGAGCGATGACCTCGAAGGGCGCGATGGCGCCGACCTGGAACGCATCGTACTCGTGCCTCTCCCGGGGCGGGTAGAGTGCGGCGAGAACCGCAACGATCGCCACGAAGAGCGCGCCCCGGAGCACCTGCGCGAACTGGATCCTGGGCAGTCTCTTAACCCAGTCCGACCGGCTGCCGGTGAACTCCCGCGACGTCCGTCCGCCGGATGCGGTCCTCCGTCGGCTGTTGCGCATCATGGGTTTATGTCGTCCGGGTTCGTCACGTGGTGAGGATGAGTGGCATTCGGCTGTGACGCCGCCTGTCCGTGCTCGCTGTAGGCGTTGATGATCTCCTGCACCAGGCGGTGCCTGACCACATCGCGCTCGGTGAGGTAAACGAACCGTATGGCCTCGATGTGGGAGAGGATATGCTGGATGTGGACCAGTCCCGAGGGGGTGTCTGGTGGAAGGTCGACCTGGGTGATGTCGCCGGTCACGACGGCCTTGGAGTTGGCTCCCAGCCGCGTGAGGAACATCTTCATCTGGCCAATGGTGGTGTTCTGGGCTTCATCCAGGATCACGAAGGCGTCGTTGAGCGTCCTGCCCCTCATGAAGGCCAAGGGGGCGATCTCCACCGTTCGCAGCTCAACAAGGTGACGCAGGCGGTCGGCCGGGATCATGTCCCTCAGCGCGTCGTAGAGCGGGCGTAGATAGGGGTCGACCTTGTCCTGGATGTTCCCGGGGAGGAAGCCGAGGCTCTCACCGGCCTCCACGGCGGGGCGCGTAAGAACGATGCGTGAGACCTCCTTGCGCTTGAGCTCCGCCACGGCGCACGCGACGGACAGATAGGTCTTGCCTGTTCCAGCGGGGCCGATCGCGAAGACGATGTCGAACGCGTCGATCGCCTCGGTGTAGGTGCGCTGTCCCTCCGTTCGGGGACGTATGAGGTTCCGCTTCGTGACGAGGACGGTGCCCTCGGAATCCGGCGATTCCGGACGGCCCTCCGAGGGGGCTTCCCGTTCGAATGAGGCAAGGAGGTCCACGGGCTCCCCCCGCTGGAGACACGAGACCATCTCCTCCAGCAGGGCCGAGACGTGGCGCACCTTATGCGGCGGACCGTTGACGGTCAGGGCATCGCCCCTGGCCGTGATCTGCACGTCGTAGCGCCCCTCGAGGGCGAGCAGGTTGGCGTCGTTGTGGCCGAAGAGTGTCAGGGGATCAGCCCCATCGATCGCGATTCGATGTGAGAGTGTCGCCTCCAGCAGTGTTGTTGCCCCCTTGAGTTTCAGAAAAAGAAAAAGGCTCCCGTTCCCTCCGAGCGTATGAGAACGGGAGCCCTGAAGATATCAGTCCAGATGTTGACTTTCCATAGCCGAAACCGCCAGCCCGACGGTGATTGCACTCCTGGTGTGATTCTAGTTCACAGGGACGTCGAGGACCTGGGCGGGAAAGATGAGATTGGGAGTCAAGATCTGCGCCTTGTTGGCCTCATAGAGCTTGTGCCACTTGGTCACGTCGTTGTAGACCTTCGCCGCTATGCTGGAGAGGTGCTGGCCGCTCACGACGAGGTGTTGATTCAGATCGACGCCGAAGGGCACGTTCAGGATCCAGTTCGGGTAGATGAGATCGGGATCCTTGATCTTCATTCGGTTCTCGACATAGATGCGGGGCCACATGTAGGGATCGGCGTAGATGTCGGGCTTCTTGGCGATCTTCCAGAGGCTGTCGCCCCTGAGCACCGTGTACTGCTCGATCCGCTTTGCCGGCATCCTGGCATCGATGCGATTCAGCAGCTGGTCGATATTCCGGAGCTTCTGCTGGGCGTCGGGCAGCAGCGCCATCTTCTTGCCCTTGAGGGCCTCGAGGAGGGCCTTGAGCTGATCGACCTCACCCCGCTTGTCGAACAGGTCCGCCTCGGAGAGGCTGAGAAGGCCCATGAGGCGGGCCTCGATCTGGTCGGCGTTGCTCAGATAGTCATTCACGCTTGCCTCATCGCCGTCGACCAGGTCGTAAATCTCGCCCTGGACGGTGGCAATCTGGGCATCGAGGTCGGCAATCTGCTTGCTGAGCTCTTCGCCGGCCTTCTTGCATTCGGCCAGGGCTGCATTGGCGTCGGCCGTGCGTCCTTCATACTGAGCCAGTTTGATCTTGTATTCGTCGTAGGTCATTCCCCGTGTCTGCGCGAGGGCCACTTGCGGAACAAGGAGGGCGGTGCAGACCAAAAGGAATCCGAAGCGCCTGAGGTGTGTCATCCGGAAACTCCTTTCTACTGGTTAAGGGCTTTCTGCACCGTGTCGCGCGTGTTCTTCAGCTCTGCCAGGGTCTGCTTCTTCTTGGCCAGATCCCTGCGCAGCTCAGCCTGCTTCTGCTTGCACGCATCCAGCTCGGCCTCGGCGGCATCCGCTGCCTTACGCGCGTCCTCCAGCATGGCAAGCTGTTCCTGGTTGGCCATCACCGTGCACCCCGATAAGAGGGGAAGCGACGCCAGCGCAACCGCCACGCCAATCCCCGTTGCCCGTTTCAGCAGTGTGACCTTTGCCATCGTGTGGGTTTCTCCTTGCGAATTGTGTAAAACTCCGGGAAACAAGAGTTTACTCTTTTTCATCGCTTCGAATGCCATCGAACGCACAGCGATGGAGGCGTGCACACGCCACCCCTGCAAATTCACGCACAAAATTACTACAACATTCAGCTAAAGTCAAGAAAAAAATCGATATTAGGGCAAATCCGGAGTCGCACCTCGGAGGCCCAAATCGGCCGTCCGCGGGGTCACAGGATCCGCAGTCCGAGCTCCCTCAACTGGATCGTGTCCACCTCCGAGGGTGCCCCGTCCATCGGGGACGAGGCCGTGTTCGTTTTCGGGAAGGCGATAACGTCCCGGATGTGCTCGAGGCCGGCCATCAGCGCGATCAGTCGATCGTAACCGAATGCGATGCCCCCGTGGGGAGGCGCGCCATAGGAAAATGCCGTCGTGAGGTGCCCGAACTTCTTCTCGGCCTCTTCCGGCGAGATCCCCAGGAGGCGGAAGACCCGATCTTGGACGTCGCGAAGGTGGATACGGATGCTCCCTCCGGCAATCTCATTCCCGTTGAGCACCAGGTCGTAGGCCCTGGCACAGGCGCTGGCCGGATCGGACTCCAGGAGATCCAGGTCCTCCTCCAGGGGCGAGGTAAACGGGTGGTGGACCGCGGCGTAGCGCTTCTCCTCGGTGTCCCACTCCACCAGGGGGAACCGGGTCACCCAGCGGAAGCTGTATTCTTCGTCGTCTACGAGACCCAGCTGTCTGGCCAGCTCCTGACGCAGGTTTCCGAGCACCAGGGCGACGGTCTCCGGGCGGTCGGCAACGAAGAGGAGCAGGTCGCCCGGCTCGGCCTCCAGGGACGCTCTGAGCTGCTCCTGAGCGGCCTCGGGGAAGAACTTGACGATCGAGGACTCCAGGCCCTGATCGGTGACCTTGATCCAGGCGAGCCCCTTGGCCCCGAAACGCCCGGCGAAGGCCGTCAGGTCGTCGATCTGCTTGCGGGAGTAGTCCGCGCATCCCTTGGCGTTGATTCCCCGCACCTGACCCTCGGAATCCAGGACGCTTCGGAAGACCTGGAATTCCGACATCAGGGCCGCCTGGCGCAGGTCGACGATCTCCAGCCCGTAGCGCGTGTCGGGTCGATCCACGCCGTAGCGGTCCATCGCCTCCTGGTAGGTCAGCCTGGGTATGGGGCCTGCGATTTCGACACCGAGGATCTCACGGAAAAGGTGGAGGGTCAGGGCCTCCGCAAGCCCCATCA
Source organism: Candidatus Latescibacterota bacterium (assembly GCA_030746455.1). The sequence goes on along the minus strand of JASLMQ010000243.1, from coordinate 785 downwards.
CGTCGTCTTCATCGACGAACGACATCTCGATGTCGATTTGCGTGAACTCCGGCTGGCGATCCCCCCTCAGGTCCTCGTCGCGGAAGCATCGTACGATCTGGAAATACCTCTCGAATCCCGCGACCATCAGCAGCTGTTTGTAGGTCTGAGGAGATTGGGGGAGGGCGTAGAAGTGTCCCGGGCTCACCCGACTGGGAACGAGGTAGTCCCGCGCCCCCTCGGGCGTGCTCTTCATCAGGAACGGGGTCTCGATCTCAAGGAAGCCACGGTCGCTGAGGTATCGGCGCGTGGCCTGAGAGACCCGATGACGCAGGGCCAGGACCTCCTGCATATTCGTCCTGCGGAGGTCGAGGTACCGGTAGCGTAGCCGAAGCTCTTCGTTGACCTCGACGTCGGGCTCGATGGGGAAGGGCGGGGTCTCGGCCTCGCTGAGTATGAGAAGCTCGGTGCACTCCACATCGATGGCACCGGTGGGCAGCTTGGGATTGGCCATGCCCTCGGGACGGGGCTCCACTTTGCCCTGGACGGCAAGCACGTACTCCCCCCGGATGGCTTCGGCCTTTGCGTGCACAGCGGGATTCACGTCGGGCCTGAAGACGGCCTGGGTGATGCCCGTGCGATCTCTCAGATCCACGAAGATGACGCCCCCGTGGTCGCGCCTCTTACCCACCCATCCCATGAGCGTGACCTGCTTGCCCACATCCTCCAGGCGCAGTTCCCCGCAGGTGTGTGATCTCCTCCAATGGCCCAGCGGCTCCGCCATTGCTTTCCTCCCCGTCTTCGGG
>JASLMQ010000242.1 GCA_030746455.1 Candidatus Latescibacterota bacterium | reverse complement strand
CGATGGGGGTGTAGACCTCTCCAAAGCGTTCCCGATCCCTCTCGAGCGCCTCCGGGACCCAGGCACTGATCCGTCCGAACCACTCGGATGCCTGCTCTCGTGCCCCCTCCGGCTCGCAGACCTGCATCCGGGCATCACCCGCCTCGAGCGCCTCCCACGCTGCCACCACCCGGCGTCGCACCCGCTCGATCAGCGCATCGGACGCCTCGGGGACCATCATCCCGTTCTCCGGGCCTGCCCCTGGCCTGGCGTCGGCCCCCCTCCGGGCAAGGACCCGATTGTCGAGCCCCCGGCGGTAGTGGATGCCGTCCTCGAAGGCCGCGTGAAGCCGTCCCGTGTGCTCGAAGGTGTAGACCGAGTACACGTCGAACGTCACCGAAATCGCGGTGGGCTTCACGCGGAAGACCACGCACTGCGGACCGGGCAGCGCGTCGAATTCGAGATGCAGGCGTTCCATAGACAGGTTTTCTGCTTGACAAACCAGCGTAGCTGGATGTTCGTACCCCTGTAGGTCGTTTCAGCCCTTTCGATTCTGCGCCAGAGGTCTCGATGCCATACCGATCGGTCTGGTTCGCACTCGTCACCATGGGCTTCACGTGGGTGGTCGCGCAGGTCCTCTTGCTGCGCCAACTCATGGTCGCCTTCGGCGGCAACGAGCTCACAGTGGGGCTGATCCTGGGGACCTGGCTCCTGGCCGGAGGAGCGGGTAGTGCCGCATTCGGCCGGTGGGCCGACAGGGCCGATGATCCGATTGGCCTGATCATTGCCCTTCAGGTTCTGCTTGCCGCCGCGATACCCACTTCTCTGACCTGCGGGCCCTTTCTCGGGGGCCCTTTGGGCCTCCTTCCCGGGGAACTGCCCGGCTTGGGCCCGATGGTCCTTCTGGTCTTCGGTCTCCTCGTGCCTGCCGCCGTCCTCTGTGGGGGCATCTTTGCCACAGGCTGCCGCCTGCCAGCGGCCTCGGCGGACCGTCCGGATCTCCCTGCGGGCCGGGTCTACGCAGCCGAGGCCATCGGCTCGGCCGTGGGCGGTGCCATCTTCACCTACCTGCTGGTCTCCCGCCTGAGCGCACATCGCATCGCTCTGGTGGTCTCGGCGCTGAACCTCGCAGCGGCGCTGGCGCTCGCCTGCCGCCGAACCTCGCCGCCGTCCTCCGCGCGGCTTCGTCGCACGGTCCTCGGTTCTCTCCTGGCCGCGTCGCTTGTCCTGCTCTTCTCACCGGCGGCCGATGCGCTCCGCGCCGCCGTCCAGCGCGCCCGGTGGAGCGACCAGCACGTCGCCTTCGCCCGAGACTCGGCCTACGGCGCCCTGGCGGTGATCAACGACGCCGGCCAGCACACCTACTATGTGGACGGTGTGCCAACGGCCACCACGCCGGTGCCCGACATCACCGCCGTCGAGGAGCAGGCCCATCTCCCGGCGCTCTTCCACCCCGACCCCGGCACGGTCCTCGTGGTTGGCAGCGGGATGGGGGGCCTGTTGTCCGAGCTCCTGAAGCACCCCGTCGCGCGAATCGACTACGTGGAGCGTGATCCCCTGCTCTTCGAAGCCGCTTCGGCGGTCTCGGACACCTTCGCGACGAAAGAGCTGGCCGATCCTCGAGTTGCAGTACACATTGCCGACGGTCGCCAGTTCGTTGCCACTACGGCCCGACGCTATGACCTGGTCCTCATCGGGCTTCCGCCGCCCTCGTCCCTGTCGCTGAATCGCTACTACACCCGCGAGTTCTTCGCGAGCGTCCGCAAGGCGCTCAGGCCAAACGGCGTCCTGGCCCTGACCTGTCCGTCGTCAACCACCTACCTCACCGATGACCTGCGCCGCCTCAACGACTCCTTCAGCGAGGCCCTCACCTCGACCTTTGCCTCCGTCCGGGCCATCCCCGGTGAGACGGTACTCTATCTCGCATCAGACAACGCGGGAATCCAGTCTGTCGACGCGGAGGCCCTGTCAGGCCGCCTGCTGGGCCGCAACATCTTCACGCGTCTGATCACCCCCGCCCATCTGGCCTACAGGCTCGATCCCGACGAGGCCCACCGGTTCGAAGCACTCCTCGAGGGCGAGCTCGGGTCGGCCAACAGCGACCTGGTGCCCGTATCCCTGTTCCACACGCTGGGCCATCGGATCGCGCAGGTCTCGCCGAGTCTCCGTCGCCTCCTTGCAGAGAGGGAGGGTCTGATGCTCCGAGATCTCCTCATCCCCCTGGCGGCCGTCGCCTTGCTTCTGGCCCTCGTGCTTCGGCAGAGGGAGGAGGCCTGGCGAATCGCGACGCCCCTCGGGCTCGCGGCCACAGGTTTCGCGGGAATGGCCCTCAGTGTCGTGCTCCTGATGGCCTATCAGACCCTCTATGGGGTGCTCTACGTCCAAATCGGCCTCTTCACAGCCGCCTTCGCGCTGGGCATCTCGGTCGGCGCCGCCGCCGCGACACGGACAGGGTACAGACGCGGCCCACACACAGCGATGGTCACCCTCGAGGTCGCGATTCTGGGGGCGGCAGGCCTCATCGCCCTCGCACTGCCGGTCCTGTCCGGGACCCACTCGATAGGTGGCGAGGTCACCCTTGTGGCACTGAACGGCCTGCTGGGCGCCCTCGTTGGGGCCCAGTTCCCGATCGCCGCGCGGATCTGCATCTCCCGCTCCGACCGTGTCGCCGCCCCTGCCGGCGCCCTCTACGCCGCCGACCTTGCGGGCGCGTGGATTGGGGCCGTCTCCGTACCCGTACTCCTGCTGCCCTCTCTCGGGCTCGTTCAGGCCTGCGTTCTCGTTGCCACCGTCAAGGCCCTAAGCCTCGCCATCATTGCCTCTACAAACCGTACGTAGGGGCACGGCGACGCCGTGCCCCTACTCCCACACCCCCGGTATATGGGCGGCGCACTTCGTGCACGCGCCGCTTGACACCCCCCGTACGGCAGTGGCGTAGCCACGCCGTTCGATCAGCACGGCCCCGCACGTCGGGCAGACCGTATTCTCGGACGAATGGCCCGGGACGTTGCCGACGTACACGTACCGCAGTCCCGCGGCCCGTCCGATGTCGACCGCTCGGTTGAGCGTTTGGATGGGCGTTCGGGGCAGGTTCCGGAGCCGGTAGTCCGGGTGGAACCGGGTGAAATGTATCGGTACATCCGGCCCCAGGGAGCCCCGCACCCACTTGCACACCCCCGTCAGCTCCTCCTCGCTGTCGTTGAGCGTGGGGATCACGAGATAGACGATCTCCGTCCACACACCGTTCTCGACCAACAGCTCGAGCGTGTCCAGCACCGGCTTCAGCTCTCCCGAGCACTGCTCCTCATAGAAGGTCTCGGTGTAGGCCTTCAGGTCGATCTTGACCGCATCCAGCACCTCGCACAGCTCGACCAACGGATCCCGCTTGATGTAGCCACCCGACACCATCACGTTCCGAACGCCCCGCTCTCGACAGGCCCTGGCGCCGTCGAGCATATACTCGAAGTAGATCACGGGCTCGGTGTAGGTATAGGCCACACTCCGAGCGCCCGACCGATCTGCCCGCTGAGCCAGCTCCTTCGGGGACAGCACGTAGTTCCGGACCTGCTCCGGGCGGACCTGCGAAATCTGCCAGTTCTGGCAGAACTTGCACTCGACGTTGCAGCCCACCGTTGCGATCGAATAGGCATCCGTGCCCGGTAGGACGTGGTAGAACGGCTTCTTCTCGATCGGGTCGACGTGCCACGTGCACGGCCGAGAGTGGACAAGCGTGTAGTAGGTTCCCTCGCGGTTCTCACGGACCCCGCAATAGCCCCGTTCCAGGTCATCGATCACGCATTCGCGCGGGCAGAGGGTGCAACGGATCTTCCGGTCGGCGAGCTTGTCATAGTACCGGGCCTCCACCAGGTGTTCCTCACCGGGTGGCGCCATCTTCGGGCCCCGATCCCAGGCGGCATGAGCAGCCGATGGGCCCGCCGCCAGCGCCGAGAGACCGGCCGCGCACCCCGCCAGGAAGCCGCGGCGGGTCACGCCGTCGGCGACGCCCATATCGTGTGCGCGGGCCATGCGTATGTCATCTGGGGACGCGGTCATACCGTCCTCACCTCGATTCGCTCGCGATCGGCCGTTCCAAGGCCCCGCTTCGCTGCCGTGTCGATGTAGGTCGGCTCGCGCTTGGCCTCGGCAAGGGAGGGCAGGCCGTGCCGCTTCCTCTCGGCCTCGATGATCTCCCACCCCACCGTGTCCATGGCCACGGGATCTGTGGCGAGCATCAGGCCCCCGAAATCCCACGCCCAGTGGGGCATGAAAGGAGGGCCGCCCTCGCACTGGGCCGAAACCGCATCGGCCACCGTCAGCACCGTCTTCCCCCGGATCGCCGGGTGGGTGTAGAGGTCGGCGATGTAGGGATCGCCCGTGCCCAGGTGATACTTGTTCGGGTTGTGGATCGCCCCGAAGAAATTCTTCATCGCCAGCGTGACCCCGCAGATGCCGTGGTCCTTCAGCACCGGTACGTTGATGATCACGCTGCACCGCTCGGTCAGTGTCCGGGCCATCAGGCTCGCGACGGAGCGGTGCATCGTCAGCCTGCCCTCGTACCCGCCCACGTCGTTGCCGTAGCTCTGCACCTCATTGCCGCCCACGTTCAACGGGAAGCCTGCCCGTCTGAGGTCCGAGCCCAACCGGTCCCATATCACGATGTTCCGGCTTCGCACTCCCGCCCCCTGCAGACACTCGACAAGCGCGTCCACCAGCGCAGGGCGTGTGGACATTCCCCGCCCGGCCAGGCCGTTGACCTTGATCCCCACCACATCATCCGGCTTGACGATCCCCTCCCAGGCGTCCCTGCTCCCACCAAAGAGCCCCTCCATGCCCCGGTCCAGCAACCGCAGCAGCACCTGCGCGTCGGCCTTCTTGACCGTCAGCCCCTCCTCGCGGGGAATGACGACGCGGGGGGCCCCCTCGGACACCGCCGGTTCCCTGGAGGCGCTTCCCTTCGCCATCGCCAGCTCCGGGCCGATCAGCGCCCCGCCACCCAGCGCTATTCCCATCTTGAGCACGTCACGCCGACTTCGCCGGCCCTCTCTCTCCGTGGCCATGCCTTGCCGTCCTCCTGTATCGTCTCCACCGGGGCCCATCACCTGCTCCCCGGAGTTTCCCGTCCATTCCGTTTCCAGGAAGTTACCCAAAAACCACTCACCGTGCCAGTTCAGGCTGGGACACCGACATCGCCGTAGTGGCGCCGGGTCACACTGTGGGCTATCTTATGGGGTGCACCGGCAGACCGATGCCGCCCCAGTGCATCCCTCTGCAAAAGGGAGCAGCTAGATGGACTCGTACCGCATGATTTCCCGGCGAACCCGTGTGCACCGCCCGACACGGCCTTCGCTGTGTGTCATCCTGTTCCTGTTCGGCCTGCTGTCCGCGTCCGCTCTTCTCTACCCGCAGGCGCACGCGGCAGATGCCGGACCGATCCGGCCCGACGTGCTGGCGGGGTCCTGGTATCCCGGAGACCCCGAAACCCTACGCCGCGAGATCGATCGCTTCCTCGATCTGGCCCCGAAGAAGGAACTCCGTGGGGATATTGTGGCCCTGATGTCGCCTCATGCGGGCTACGCCTACTCGGGCCCCACAGCCGGTGTCGCTTACCGTCAGATCCGGGGTCGATCCTACGACGCCGTGGTGGTACTGGCGCCCAGCCATCGGGAGGCCTTCCGGGGTGCGTCGGTCTATGCCCGGGGCAGCTACCGCACTCCGCTGGGCCTGGTCGCCGTGGACGCGGAGCTGGCCGATGCCATCGTCTCAGGTGGAGGCAGGCACATCCGGGCCGGGCTTGCCGGCCACCGGGTGAGTCCAGGAGGCAAGGGCGAGCATTCGTTGGAGATCCAGCTCCCCTTCCTGCAGCGGGTCCTTCCCGACACCCCGATCGTCCCGATCGTGGTGGGGGCGCACGACCTTGCCGCGTGCCGGCGCATCGCGGAGGCGATCGTTGACGCCATTGAGGGCCGCCGGGTCCTGATCGTGGCGAGCTCCGATCTCTACCATGGCCACAGCCGCAAAGCGTGCGTCGATACCGACGCGCGAACCCTCGGCCTCGTGCGCACGATGGACGAGCGGAGCCTGTCTGCCAGCTTCGAGAACGGCTCGTGCGAGGCCTGCGGAGCCGGCCCCATCCTTATCGCTACTATGGCCGCGCGGAGCCTGGGCGCCGATCGGGCGGAACTCCTCGCACGCACCAACTCGAACGACGTCACAGGTGAGTCGGGAGGCTATGTTGTCGGGTACGGCGCCGTCGCCTTCGTCGCCGGGGAGGGCGGCCGGTCCGAAGACGATGCCCGGGTACCCGAGGACGCCTGCCAGGAGCTCCTTCGTATCGCCCGGCGGTCGGTCGAGCGCTGCACGGCTGGCGAGGCCCCCAAATCGCCGGAATCAGAACACCCCGCGCTGGCTGAGCCGCGGGGCGTCTTCGTCACCCTCACCCGAGACGGGCATCTACGGGGTTGTATCGGTTCACTCGTCGCTGCCGCGCCGCTCGGCGTCGGGGTCCAGCAGATGGCGAAAAAGGCCGCCCTTCAAGACCCTCGTTTCCGACCCGTTCGTCCCGAAGAAGTCGAGAATCTACACATCGAGATCTCCGTGCTCACCCCCCTTCGCCCCCTGGAGGATGTTTCGAAGGTGGAGGTCGGGCGCCATGGATTGCTTATCGCCCAGGGAGGTGCATCGGGGGTTCTGCTCCCGCAGGTCCCCGTGGAGCTCGGATGGGACCGGCGCACCTTCCTGGAGCAGGTCTGCCGCAAGGCCGGGCTGCCCGCCTCGGCCTATCTCGAGGACGATATCCGCCTCTGGAGCTTCGAGGCCCAGGTCTTCGGCGAGGAGTAGGTAGAGGCCTGGAAGTACCTTGAGTTCCGGGTGAAGGTATGAAACTCGCTGGGGAGATCACTGCTGGCAGAAGGGAAGGCGGCATTAAGCGATCAGCTATCAGCCAAACCAGATCAACGGATGCGCCAGAGGGTGACTGCCACACAGGCGCGCGATGATGCGCAACGCGCCGGTTCAGCTGATGGCTGACTGCTGAAAGCTGCCTCACTACACGCTATCGAGCCCCGAGCACGCACTTGCCTGGATCCTCCCAATTTCTCCCTGCCGTCCGGGCATACGTCAGGTTGGCGGCCGCTCCAGGAAGACCGTAACCCCCATGTCCGCGTACTTGCTCCTCAACGCGGGATCCAGGCTGCGGTGGCAAACTGCCACACCGGATCCCTGGAGTGACCTGGCCACATAGGCCACGCAGTCATCCACGCTCTGCAGCGCGTGGTTGGGGTGTGCCTTGATGCTGAAGGTCAGGTCGATCGGACCGAACGACAGGCAATCCACCCCGGGCTGCGCGAGCAGATGGGCCCGTGTCACCGCCTCGATCGACTCGATCTGAAGCCAGAGGACGCCGAACCGGTTCCACCACGCGATGTATTCCTCCGGATCCTTCGCTTCCGATTCCCGCCGGGCCGCACCCCCGTAGCTTCTCCCCCCCTCGGGCGGGTAGTAGAAGGCCCAGCGCGCCTCCTCGGCCGTGGAGTCCAGCTCTGTCTGAGGAATCTCCACGCCGCAGGGGCCCAGATCCAGGTAGTTGCCCACCATGTAGGCGTGGCGCGTGTGTTTGATCCGGAACATCACGAAGGCGCCCACATCCTCGGCCATTGCGCAGAACTCGGCGACGCGCTCCTCATTCAGCGCCGTGTGCTGTGCGTCCAGCGAGACGAAGTCGTACGGTCCCTTGTCCAGCGCGGACACCAGATCCTCGCGCGTCGTCGCCACAGACGCTGGTATCCCCACCACCTGCTCACCGTCCCGGATCTTCTTCTTCAGTCCGATCGCCTGTTCGAACACCGGTGTCCTCCCTTCTGCAAGCCAGCTTCCCCGGCTCGTCTTCTGCCCAGCGGTCGACTTCTTGACCCTTCGGCCTCTGTCTGGTATACTGAGTGGCAGCTAGCCGTTCCCCGGCACCTCTCGCAGCTCCTTGGCGTGCTCTCGAACCTTCACGAACGCCTGGCAAACCTCCCGCATCCTTTCCTCCGAGGCCAGCAGCGCTGTTTGCGAGATACTGAGTCGCTCCTTGCAGTACTGCTCCGCCTTCGGCAAGTTCAGGCTTCGGTAATCGGGTGCGTCCTCCAGCATCGGCCAGGCAAACGGCTTGTATTCGCTCTTTAGCCAATCCTGCTGGAAGACGTTGTGACGGTACACGGGCTGAGCGTATCCCCCGCCGACCGGCACCCCTTCGGCGCGCATCGCCTTCATGAACGTCTCGCGGGAGACGCCCTCGAACTGATCCGGCAGGAACCGTGCGGCGTACACGTGCCAGCTCACCCGGTTGGCTTCGGGCAGACGACGCACCGGCTGGACGCCCTCGATCTCCTCGAGAGTCCGGGTGAGCACGGCAGCGTTCTCCTCGCGAACGTCGGTCTGCGCCTCTACTCTGGCCAGCTGGCAGAGGAGCACCGCCGCCACGAACTCCGTCATGCGGTGGTTCCCGCCCCAGCGCATCATATCCGGCGCCTGCTCGTAGCGCGAGCGACCCGCGCTAACGGCGCACCCGATCGCGTCGGCCAGGCCCTCGTCGTTGGTGAGGGAGATCCCCCCGTCGCCGGCCGTCATGTTCTTGCTCTGTTGGAAGCTGAAGCCGGACGCCAGACCCACGCTTCCAAGGCCCTTGCCGTCGTACTGCGCGCCCCACCCGTGGCACGCGTCCTCCAGCACGACGATGTCGTGCCGATCGGCGATCTCCTGGATGCGCTTCATGTCACACGCCAGGCCGCCGAAGTGGACCACCATCACCGCCTTCGTCCGCGGCGTGATGACCGACTCGATCTCATCCGGATCGATGTTGTTCGTTTCCGGATCGATATCGGCGAACGTTACCGTTGCCCCGGCCTTGAGAATGGCCGCGCACGTACCGATAAACGTGTACGGGCTGGTGATCACTTCGTCCCCCACGCCGATCCCTGCAGCGCGGCAGATCATCTCGAGGGCCACCGTTCCGCCGTTGGAGGCCACGCCGAAGGCGGCATCTTGGTATCGCGCAAAGGTCTCCTCGAACTCCTTGCACTTCGGCCCGTTGTACCACTGACGGCTTTCCAGGACCTCCTCTAGCGCGTCCCGTTCGGACTGGTCGAACTGCGGCCACGGCTCCGCCATGGGTCCCTGCACGGCCTTTTCGCCACCGAGAATCGCGAGCTTGCCAGCGTCAGACATTGCCCTTCCTTTCTCGATCGGTCAACGGAGATTTAGGTATGAAGGTTGAGATCAAACGCGTGTCTTCCCCCTACGAATACGCCCTTCCCAACGGGCGGACGCTCTTCCGGGTCGACGAGGCCGTCCTCTCGCACGAGCGGTTCGACGGCACCATGAGCCCGGACCTCACGCGCGTCAATTTCGAGCGCGGGGACGGCGTGGGCGTGCTTCTCTATGCATCCGATTCCAACGAGGTGGTGCTCGTCGAGCAGTTCCGCTACCCTGTCTACGCCAGCCTCCCGGAAGGCGCGCCAGGCCCCAGGGGATGGCTCGTCGAGATCGTGGCCGGCATCAAGGACGCGGAGGGCCACGTTGTCGCCCAGCGGGAGCTCCTGGAGGAGACGGGCTACGAGCTATCCGATCCACTCGAGCGCCTGACGACGGTCTACGCCAGCCCGGGGGGCTCGTCGGAGCGGATCGAGCTCTACCTGGCTCGCGTGAAGCAGGCGCTCGGGATCCGCGATCGGGCCGGGCTACCCTCCGAGTCCGAGGACATCCGGCCCGTGGTGATCCCTTTGCCCGTTGCCCTGGAGATGGCGCAGGACGGACGGATTCAGGATGCCAAGACCCTCATCGCCCTCCTGATGCTCAGAGACCGCCTCAAGCGGTAGCGCGCCGGCTAGACCGCTCCGTGCGTGTACACAAGCTGTACGGGATCCGACCCGGTCCGACGCGTGGCGTGAGCGGTTTCCGGGGGGACGTAGAGCGCCGCGCCGGGACCCACGGGGTGCACGGTGTCGCCGATCTTGACTTCTCCCTCGCCACTCACGATGTACAGCGCTTCCTGGTCGTCGTGAACCTGAAGGTTGTCGAAGTTGGTGGCATGGTACTCGGCCACTCCCAGGCTGAATCCGGCCTGCGTGGCGATTTCGGGTCCCCCCACCAGATCCTTGCTCCACCGGTCGTCGTAATGCTGGGCCTCCACTTCCTCCTCGTGTATCTTCCGCAGCGTCTCCGCCATCGTTCCGTCCTCCGAAGGTCAGGTGACTCTATTCACAGGAGCCGACTCTTCTCCACGTCACGTGCCTCGGGATATCGTGCCACCAGGTCGTCCACCGCGGCAACGAAGGCGTCCACCTGCTCCTTCGCCATAC
>JASLMQ010000241.1 GCA_030746455.1 Candidatus Latescibacterota bacterium | reverse complement strand
ATCCAGATTCTGATCGACAACGCCGCATAGGGTAGTGCCGATCATCTTTGCGTAGCATACCGCGACGGCTGAGGCGAGACATGGACCTGAGCTCGCCTTCCTACCTGACCTTCGCCAGTCCCACACAAGGAGGGCTGAATTGGACTTCATCAACTCTGGGCAGAAGATTGAGGTTGCTGTCGGAACGGAGGCCAATCCACGTGTGCTCCGATGGACGACATGGCGGGGACGGCGGAACGACCTACGAGTCTCCTATCTACTGGTCACCGATGATGGGGGCATTGTCATCGACCCTCTGAAGCTCCCGCGAGAGGGACTGGATCATCTTCGTGGATTCGTCGATGGATTTGCCGCCGTGGTCCTCACCTGTGCCAACCACGATCGTGACGCGAGGTGGTTTGGCAACCAGGTGAAGGCGCCCGTCCTTGCTCCTGAAGGCAGTCCTGCCCGAGCTCACAAGTCAGTGAAGAGGACCTACGGAGACGAGCAGCTGCTCGGCGGAGTGCGTGCCGTGGCATCAGGTAAGCGTGACGGGGAAATGGGGCTCTTCTGGCCGCAGGGACGGAGGAGACTGCTGTTCTGCGGCGACACAATCTACGGACAGACAGAATCGGATGGACTTGCCGGGTATCCACCCAAGTGGTGGATGCAGACGGATGGAATCCGACTCTACATGTCGGGGCAGCAGTCCAAGAGCCAGATGAGGGAGAGGTACAGCGTCGTCGTGGACATGGCTCCGACAGAGGTCTTCAATGGTCACAACCCTCGACCGATCTCTGATGCAAGCACGGCGATCGCAGAGGTACTGAAGACAGGCAAGCTGGAGGTGATCAAAGGCGCCGGGACCTACCTGTGGCGCCGCTGGCCTGAGTAGGCAGCCAAGGCAATCGGTCAGTGCCCATGGCTCTACGTGACGGAGAGTGGAAGTGGTGAAAGCAGCGATGCTCTCAGAGAAGCGATCGAGGCGGGAGATATCTCCTTGGTACAGGAGCTGATATCGATCCAACCATCCGGATCGCCTTCGTGCTCCCCTTCGCCCTGGGGAAAACCCCAGTTAACCCCCAGTTTCCGCCCGATGAACGTCGCTGCCGTGAACTGCCAGACTGAGATTCTCGCCTACCTGATCTCAGAGGGCGGCGACGTGATGGATTGCGGCAACTTCCGCTATGCAGAGCGGCGACGCGGGGCGGCTGCGCTCCGGCCATGGAGCTCCTGATCGATCATGGGCGGAGGTGAACGTGGTATGCCAGGACTACGGGCCACCGTTGACCTACGCGATCGAGGGAGGAAGCCGCGACAGCCTGGAACTCCTGCTGGAGCGAGGCGCCGAGATCGCCGGCTGCGGTCCGGGCTCAGAGGGACAGGTCTCATGGGACGGCCTGAAGCATGGCTCGGGATAGCATAGCGACAGCAGGCCTTTGCCTGCTTCTTGAGAACATCGAGATGGGGCTTGGGCGGCAGCTGACGAGACATACTTCACCCTCTTCCGTGAAATCGCCTGGTGTCCGCTCGATCAGGCTGAAAGAAGGTCTATGTCGTGGTGCGGAAGGTGGGTTTGACCCTTGCCGCGGACTGGAGGCTCCCTGTGAGCACTGGCGCGAGGATGGCAGCCGACGGAACGAAGGTCAAGCAGGTCCGTAGTCCTGCAGCGAAGAGATCAGGCGTCAGCCTGGTATGTCTCCCGCTGAGAGAGTGCAGGAAGAGACAGGTCGGCAACGTCCGGCCAATAGGAGAGTCCCCTGTGGACTGCCCTGGCCTCCTCGTCACCTTGAGCGACAGCGGTTTCCGCCATGGATACCAGGAGCTCGCGGGTCCGCGCGCAGGCAGGGGCAAGCAGCTCCTCCGAGAGTCCCATCGACATCAGGCCACCGATCTCATCCAGCCAGGACGGCTCGACAGCCTTCACGGCACGCAAGCGACGAAGCGCTCGTTTGGGTCCTTGATACCACGTCTCGTTCACGACAGAGGCCAGACGGAGCAGGCGCTGCAGCATATCGGACAGGGCAACACGAAAGAAGGCGATATCACGTAGATCGCATGCGCGTTCGAGGTCCTGAAGGTCTGCCCGGGCCTCGAAGACCAGCTCGTGGATCGCTTTGCGCTTGAAGGTCTGAGGCATTGGATGGAGGCTCTGTCGCCAGCCTTCGATGACTCCGTCTGGATCCCAAAGGGGCTGGGCTACCGACATGCCCGCGGCGAAAGCCTCGGGCGTGTAGTACCGATAGCCGGGCCACTCTCCCGCAACGACAGCTGCGATTTTCTCATCGACTTCGTCGGTAGGGTAGTACGTGAAGCCGAAGCGCAGACCCTCGATGGCAAAGCGATCGTTCATCCCTCCCACCGCCGTGGCTCGTGGCTCATCGAAAGGTGAGAGAGATGACCATAGGTCGCGCCGTGCATCCTGATCGGGATAGGGCGCCTCCGATGTATACGCTTCGAGATCCCAGTCATCCGCATCCAGCCGATCGAAGCCATGGGCCCGAGATCCGACGAGCGATACGGCGCGAACCGTGTCCAGATCGAGGATGGCATCCATGGCGATCTGGATGAGACCGGGCAGCTCGGTGATCGGCGGGTCGAACTGTCGCATGGGCTCCACTCTTCTTCTGTGACTTCGAGGATGGCCCTGGACAGATTGGACCTGGCGGACGAACAGTGTCAATCGTGGGGCTGACGTTGAGGGCAGGCCGCGATGGGGCCAAGGTTGACGGTGATTCGCCTTTCTCCTTCGGTTGGCCCGCAGCAGGCAGGACAACCCGCCTCCGCCTCGCCCCGATCGGCGAGCTCTTCTGCGAGCCTGGCTTCGGATCGATCAGCCAGATTGTCATCGGGGCCCGGAGGGCACCCTGTTTGGCGCCTGCTTCGCAGGCGCGATGATCCTCGCCCGTCAACGGCAGGAGCCCAGGTGAGCCGAGTCCTCGTCGATGCCAGGAGCCACCAGGCGATCCGCCATCTCGGGACGGAGTCCATTCACTATTCCGAAGATGACGCCGCCAAGTGGCGAGGCCGGCGCCTCAAGGGTCTCGACGCAGGACTCAGGGATCGCAACATAGAGCTCGTCTTCGGCGATCCCTCGGAGGCGGAGCTGGCCGCGGCGTCCGTACTCATGCTCACAGGCCGCTCCGACTCCCTTCCGCATACGGCGGCAGAGCTGCAAGCCGTCCTCGGCCACCACGAGCGGGGTGGACCGGTCTTCCTGATGGCAAATCACGCCGGATTCGTGGCGCCGCAGAGGCAGATTGCCGAGGCGCTTGGCCTCGCCGTTCAGTTCGAGATGGTGACGAGGACGGATCGGCGACCTCGCTTCGTCGAGGCGCCTTTCCACGAGACATCGCACGGCTGTGGCGAGGGACTCCGAATCCGGACGTCGTGTGGGATGACGGTAGGGGACGGTTTCGTCGTCACTGTCGACGATGAGGACGAGACCATCGGCAGCCTGGCGGCCGCACGAGACAGACACGGGTCCACCGGACGGGTCATGGTCACCGCCTCGGGGGGGCACATCGCCAGTCTGGATGACTCGAAGACCGACCTGTATGCCTCGGCCAGCAACGCACGATGGACGATGAACATCATCGCGTGGCTGTGTGACGCCTGACCGGCCATCGTCCAGCCAACCACATCGGGGGCCCGTCGGGTCACTGTCCGGCCGAGGCGACGGTCTCAGCTCAGCGGCTTCGGCTCCCGGCTCATCAGTAGATAGTTGTAGGCGATGCGCAGGCCGTTTCGCTGCAGGTTGCGAGCGCTCTGGCCGTCGCCGTGGGCCGTGTGTGTGAACACCAGCCGGGCGCCCATGCCGAAGGCGTCGTGGGTCCGCATGCGGATCAACTGGCTGTGGAAGCCTTGCCTGCGAGCGTGTTCGGCGGTGTTGGCCTGCTTGAGGTAGCCGAACTCCCCGTTACACCAGAGAACCACCCAGGCCACCGGGTGATCGTCGATGGTTCCGACGTAGTAGTGGAACTCGGGAGCTGCTTCGATGTCCGCTACCTGGTCCGGGTCCTGCTCGCCCCCTGCAACCTTGGATGTCTCGAACTCCGACAGTTCGACTCTTCGGCAGTCCAGACCGAAATCGAGCTCAGCCGGTGTCAGGGGCGAATCGCGCATCCAGATCGAACGCAGGCCGTGGATCGTGAAACCTCGATGCAGAAGATGGGGAAGGACTTTCGAGTCCCACGACGAGCCCTCCTCGTAGAAGTTGGCGGGAGTGATCTCCACCCAGCAGGCCCGCTCCGCCTCGACGTAGTGCTGCATGACCGCGTCCAGCTGCTCCGCAGACTCGTCTCCCGTGAGGATCGCACGGTTGTGGAAGGTCTCCATGCCACCGCGACAGTATGTCTGCACGCCGGACACGATTCGGATGTCTGGATCGTCGCGTCCCGGCGACTTCGCCCAGTCCCGGTACTCCGACTCGATATGAGCGGCGTGGGCATGCTGGATCTGGCGAATGGTGTCGGTCTCGTGGCGCCAGTGGTCAGCGTCTGTCACGGGGTCTCCTGGGTCGGATGTCGGTGGGTGGCATGATCGACCTCTGCGTGCAAATCAACGACCCGCGGGACGGACGCGATGTGACACTCGGAGAATAAGCTTCGCATCCTCTGAGGGACCCGGTCGCCTGAGCCGTCGTGGCTGAGCCCGACGGTTCAGGCGAAGTCGAGGCGCCCAGGGCGACCTTCGTCGTATCGTCGCCACGGAGCGGAACCTACCACGCCGCCGAGCTCTTCAGCCGCACAGATGTCTGTCTTCGACGCCTTCCACTGCGACGATGCGGGCAAGGAGGTGGGCGACAGCTGTCTCGGCTACCTGAGATGGTACGGTCTCCCGGCGGACACGTGCAGATGGTCGCCTGGCGCCGCTCACGGATCCAGGAGGTAGGCCTCTCGGGCAGGTCCGCGCTACATCGAGTGTGAACGTCTACCTGGCCTCCCTTCGCCCAAGATCTGTTCGAAGAGCTGGACGCCAGGATCGTGTTTCTGCTTCGAGATCCCGTCGATGTGTGAATCACCCTTCAGCAAGGGCTGGTTTCGGGATCCCGTCACGTACCAGGTCGCTCAACCCCGGCGGCCGTGCACGGTGCCGTCCCGTCCCACGGGTTGGATGGCAGCGGCCTCGGAAG
>JASLMQ010000240.1 GCA_030746455.1 Candidatus Latescibacterota bacterium | reverse complement strand
GATCGGTTGATGGGGGGGATGGAGCCGCGCGCGCCCGTGGGCTTCAAGCTGGCGCCACTGAGCAATTTGGTCAGGAACGAGAAGCGGCGGTCTCTGCGCTTCGCCCACGCCCGCGGGGCAAAGGGTCCTCAGGTCTTCCCGAACTTCAGGCTCGACCTGTTCGTGGAGCGGGTCAGACCCGGCGCGCCCGCCGATGAGCACCTGCCTGAGATCATTCCGGTCCCCGGAGTGGATCCGGTGACCGACGAGGTACGCGAGTGCGAGACCCCGGAGGCATTGGTGGGCCTCTTCCACAGCATGCTCTCGCTGAATCCCAGGCCACTGCAGCAGGTCCACCTGTCCAAGGTCTGGCACGATGCCAGGCGGGGCAGCACGTCGCTTCTCGATCTGGGTTACACCCCTGTCCTGGGGCTGCGTGGTGAACAGAAGGGACTCCACCTGCACCTGCGTACCCCCAGACCGGCCACCGCCCGCGACCGCAAGGCGCCGGAGCGGGCCCGGGAGGGGGACGGGTTGGTGCTCCGGTTCGTGGTGCGGGATCTTTCGAGGCGCCGCGATATCCACTACAGGTGGGATTGCCGGGTTCACCGGTGCGGTGTGGAGACCCTGGTCCTGCGGCCAAAGGGGTCGATCCACAGGCAGACGGGTCTACCGGTTGTGGTGAGGGATTTCAGTCTGGGTGGCGTGGCGCTCCAGAACAGCCCGACGCTGGAGGCCTACCTGCTCGGCGAGGCAGCGGTCCCTGCGGATCCAGAGACGGCCCTGGCAGATCTGGTGGGGGCAGAACTCATGCTCCACTTCCATCCCCGGCTCCACTTCCCAAAGGATCTGGAAGGCTATCGACCCCAGGTTCCCGCCGCGTTCCCCGTTCTGGGCGAGATCGTCCGCGGGTCCATAGAGACACGCAACGACACGGACCGGATCAGCCAGCTGGGCGTCGTCTTTCGCTTCGATCCGGCAGACTACGATCCCGAGACCCTGGAGATCAACTCCTGGGATCCGCTTCGGGGCTTTCGGGAGAACCCGCACTTCAAGGAAGTCCACAGGGCAATGAACAGCCTAATCGCCTTCCTTGATAAGTAGACCGCGTCCGGATTCATCCGGTCGAAGAACGCCCATCCTGCCTCAGGCGGGATGGGCGTTTTCTCTGTTCACGAATCGATCAGATCCTTCAGCCGCTGTCTCACGCGGTCGGCCTCCGCCTGGCGTGCCGGATCCTCACCGACAAGCTCGAGCCAGCGCTGCCAGTGTCTGATTGCCGCCTCGCCTTCTCCGAGGGCCTCCCGGGTGGATGCCAGGCCCCGATGGGTGTCGGCATCATCGGGGTCCAGGCGGAGCGCAGACAGGTAGGCCCTGGCGGCCTCTTCGTGCTCTCCAGAGTCAAAGGCGACCCTCCCGACGATCTGGTGGGCCCGCAGGGCATCCGGGTCGAGGTCGAGGGCGCGTTGGCAGTTCGTGAGGGCCTCGACGTATTGCTTCGACCGATAGTAGATGACGGCGAGGTTCAGGTAGACCGCGGGGTCGCTGGGGGCGATCTCCAGGGCCTTGGCGTATTCGTCCAGCGCCTCCTTCAGGCGGCCCTGCGCGGCGTACATCGATCCGAGGTTGAGGTGGATCCCGGCGTTTCCGGGGGCCAGCCCCGCCGCGATGCGCTGGTGCCTCACGGCCTCGGCCGTGTCTCCACGCGCCAATGATATGCGCGCCAGGCCGGCGTGGGCCCTGTACGACTCGGAGTCGAGGGCCAGTGCCGCCTCGTAGGCCTGCCCGGCCTCTCCGAGGGCCCGTCCGGCAAGATGGGCGTCGGCAAGACCGATCATCAGCTCAGGGGCATCGGGACTGACATCGAGCGCCTCCTGGAGGGCGGAGACGGCCGCTGTCGGATCTCCCAGCCTGATATGAGCGGCCGCAAGGTTGGTCCAGGCGGGTTCGAAGCTCGGTGCTGCCCGGAGCGCCCGGCGGTAGGCCTCAAGCGCCTCCTCCAGTCGGTCCTGATCGGCGAGGAGGCGTCCCAGGTTGTAGCTTCCCTCGGGCCTGCCGGGTTTGAGATCGACTGCCTTGCGGAACGCGTCTTCGGCCTCGTTGGTCCTCCCCAGCCTGGCCCGAACCGCTCCCAGGTCGTTCCAGAGGTCGGACCGACCCGAGGCCTGCTTCAAGGCCCTAAGCAGTGAAGATTCCGCTCCTGCCAGATCGCCGCTTCTGACCAGTGCCCTTCCCCTCCGGGCGTAGAGCTCCGGGTCCGGACGCGGTGGAGGCCGGAGTGCGGCGGAGAGTCTTGCGGCCTCCGAGAGGGCTCGGGGATGGCGCGGGTCCACCTTCAGGGCCATACGGTAGGCGGCGAGGGCCTCCTTCAGGTCCCCGAGGGCCTCCTCGCAGTCCCCCAGTCCCAGGTAGGTTTCAGGGCGTTCCGACCCAAGGGCGATGGCACGGGCGTAGGCGTCTCTGCCACGCTTGGCGTTGCCGCGAGCCAGGTAGGCTGCCGCAAGGGCCTCCAGTGTGTGGGCCGATTCGGCCCCCAGCGCGAGGGCCCTCTCGTGGTGGGGCACCGCCTGCTCGTGTCTGCCTGCCTGTTCAAACAGACGGGCGATGCGCCGGTGAAGGGCCCCGTCCTCGGGGCTGAGCGCGAGGGCCTCCTCAAGGGCTTCCAGTGCTTCGGCCGTGTTCCCGCTCGAGATGAGGCCCTCGATGAACAGGTGACGCACGTCGGCCCGGCTCGGGTCCTCTTCCAGGGCGTCGCGGTAGACGGCTTCGGCGTCCTCGCTCCGACCCATCGCGACGAGGGCCTCGCCAAGGGGCCGGGCGATCGCCCCAAGCGGAGCACCCATCGCCCGTGCCTTGCGATAGGCCTCCACGGAATCGGGCAGGCGGCCCTGGAGGGCGTAGGCCTCAGCCAGCGCCAGACGGGCGTCCGTCCCTTCAGGCGCCATGTCCACGGCCTGTTCCAGGATCGTGATGGCCCTCTCGAGTCGACCGGCCTGCAGTTCGAGCCGTCCCTCCTGCAGGACGAGGTCGGGGCTGGCCGCGCCAAGCTCTCGAGCCAGGGCGAGCGCGCTGCGGGCCTCATCGCTTCGATCGTCGGCGAGGAGGGCCGACACGAGGTCGGCGTGATGGCGGGCCCTACCGGGAGCCAGGTCCACAGACCCCTGGAGAAGGCGAATGGCTTCGTCGATCTTGCCTAGGGCGTGGGAGAGTCGGCCTGTCTCGTAGAGTGCCTCCGGCCTCCGAGGGTTCTGTTCAACGGAGCGTTCGAAGGCCGTGAGGGCCCTGAGCGAGTCGCCCCGCTCCAACCGGACCACGCCCAGCAGGTAGAGTCCCTCATCGTCCCAGGGCGTTGCCTGGACGATAGACATCGCGGCATCCTCAGCGGCGGCGAGGTCGCCTTGGCGCCGGCCGAGCATTGCCAGGCCGTAGAGCGGCGCTGACAGATAGGGGTCCAGGGCCGTTGCGCGCTCGAACGCCGCGGTGGCCTCGTCGGGCCTGTCCTGCAGGTTGAGATAGGCTCCGAGCAGGGCGTGGGCCATCGGGTTCGCCGGATCCCTGTTCACGGCCCTCTTGGCGGCCTTGAGCCCGCGCTTCATCTCGCCCCTGGCCGTCGTGCCGGATGGACGGCTGTGGATCTCGAAGAAGGTGGCTTCTGCCTTCGCCGCCTCCCGGTGGGACTTGAGCGTGGGGCGATGAACCTGCCGGACCGGCTCTGCGATCAACTCATCCGGTGGCAGTCCGAGGGCCTCTCCCAGGCGGAGCAGGAGGGTGTCGTGCAGGTCGTGGATCTCGTGCTCCATCCCCTGCACGTGTGCCCGGCCGAGATCCGTGCCCGTGGCAACGTCCACGACGCGTAATGTGAACCACAGCTTGGCCTTCTCCGACCTCTCCGGGGGTTCGGGCAGACCAAGGAGCCTCCCGGCTATGTCCAGGTCCTTGTACCATCCGACGGCCCCGATCGCGAGGATGTCGGCCTCGAGCAGACGTCCGAGCGGCGTGTAGACCGATTCAGGTGCCCACGCCACCTCGTCGGGGGCCACGCCGGAGGCCTGGGTCTGGTGGATCGTGCGCCCGGTGGCCAGAACGCGAACTGAGGGGACGCGCCTGAGCCTCTCGGCAAGTGCCGAGGCCGATGCGGTCGCCAACCAGCGGCAGCGGGTATGGTTGGCGGCAACGCTGAAGGGCAAAACGGCCACGGTGGGACGATCGGCAGCCGGCGCAGCCTTCGGACAGCAAAGCAGAAGGAGACCGAGTAGAAGGAGACGCCTCAGCATGGGGAGTATTCTCCAGAGGGAGTTGGAGAGGCTACCGTGTGACTTGACGTTCGTATCCTTTTGAATTATCGGCAGGTTGTGGCCATTCCACCACCGAAAATCCGGTCTCCGCTCTCCCACTTCTCTCCCACTCCGCCGGGACCCGGGCCAGGCAGGGCGCCCCCGGACGTCTCGGGTTCCAGAAATCCCGGTATCGCTTTGGCGTGGCGCCTCTTCGGAGAATCATGCCTTGACTTTGAGGGGGTGATCGGATAAATTCAGCACGCGACAACGGGGTCCACTCCGTTGCGGGTCGATACCCCCACCACGAAAGGAAACCGCGGCGATATGGCGCTTGAGCGAGACGACATCAGGGCGGAAGAGGAAGAGGAAGAAGAGGAAGAGGAGAAGGAGGGCGGACGGAACGCGGATCCGCTCAGCCGGGATCTGCTGAAGGCCCGAACGGTCCTTATATCGGATCCGATCGATCACAAGCTGACCAGCCGGGCCATGGCCCAGCTGCTCCTGCTGGACAACGATGACGCGGAGAAGCCGGTCAAGATCTTCATCAACTCACCGGGCGGTAGCGCAGACGATGGTTTTGCCATCTACGATATGATCCGCTTCATCCGGCCCCCCGTCAAGGTGGTCAGCGCGGGGCTTTCCGCCAGTGCAGCGACGGTAATCATGATGGCGGCGGAGAAGGAGAATCGCTTCGCGCTCCCCAACGCCCGAATCATGATCCATCAGCCGTCGATGCGCTATTTCGGCGCAGCGGAAGACATACGCCGGACGGCGGAGCAAATCCTGAAGCTGCGGGAGCGGATCAACGAGCTCTACGCTAAGGAAACGGGGCAGCCGCTGGAGAAGGTGCAGGAAGACACGGACCGGGACTACTGGCTGTCGGCTGAGGAAGCGGTGGAGTACGGACTGATCAGCAAGGTGATCGACACCTGCGCCGAGCTGGAGGACTAGGTGACGGAGTTCGAATTCATCTGATCGACCGGCACGAGACAACCAACGGGCCCTCGGGGACGTTTCCCGAGGGCCCGATTGCGTACGCGGATGTGAGTTCCCAGCGTGGTCTGCTCTCATCCGTCCTTCTGGGTCTGTTCCCATCGGCTGTTGACGCGGTAGACGAAGGCCAGGATCTCGGCCACAGCGCGGTAGAGCTCCTGGGGGATCTCCTGGCCCAGGTCGAGCTTGGCCAGCACGGCAATGAGATCGGGGTCCTCGCGAAGGGGGATGTCGTGCTCCCTGGCGAGCGCGATGATGCGGTCGGCGATCTCGCCTTGACCCTTCGCCAGGAGCCGCGGGGCCTCGTCGGCCTCGGAATCGTATCCGAGGGCAGCCGCCGAGCGGCGGGGGGTATCGGGACTGGATTCTGGCATAGGGGTCCGGGGCCGGGTCAGGCCATGGGCTCCAGGATCTCGAGGCCCCCCAGGAAGGGCCTGAGGACCTCTGGGACGCCGACACTGCCGTCGGGCCGCTGGCCCTGCTCCACGACGGCGGGAATGATGCGGCTGGTGGCCAAGCCGGAGGCGTTCAGGGTGTGAACGAGCTCGTTCCTGCCCGTCTCCTTGCGTTTGAACCGGATGTTGCCTCGTCGTGCCTGGTAGCTGTCGGCACTGGAGGCCGAGCTGACCTCCTTGTACTCCCGCATACTGGGGATCCAGACCTCGATGTCGTAGG
>JASLMQ010000239.1 GCA_030746455.1 Candidatus Latescibacterota bacterium | reverse complement strand
CACCCAGAAAGCCATCCGACGCGGGTCCTTCAAGGCCGTCAAACAACTCATCGAGAAGATCGAAACCTTCACCGAGCACTACAACGCGAGCGCCAACCCTTTCCAGTGGACCGCGACACCCGAGTCGATCCTTCAGAAGAGCGAACGATTATGTAAATCTATTTCCGGGACGAGACACTAGACACGGTGACACATCCAAGGCGAGTCATGTACTTCGCAATCCTCATCTTATTGGCTGCAACACCTGCACTGGCCGCGCAACAGCCGCGGGATACTTCTCGATGTTCGACGCGATCCTGGCCGTTGCCAGGAAGCAGGGCATTCCCGTCGAGTACCACTACGCCTCCAGAACAGGGCTACCTCCTGATGCGGTTTGGCAAGCACGCCCAGATTCGACGGATTGCTGTGAACTGACAGGCCCAGCAGCCTCACAACAAGGAAATTGCTATGGCGAGTAACGGAGTCCTGCAGAACCGCCTCAAGGCCATCCGGTTTGAGAAGCCGGACTGGATACCGGCTTCTGTCTCGTGCCTGCCGGCGACCTGGTTCAAGTACGGGGATGCGCTGGATGAGCTCCAGGGAGAGCATCCCAGGATCTTCCCATACCACAAGCCGGGCGCCTACAGGGATCAGGAGCTCGAACGCAACTATCGGGCGGGACGGTGGACCGATGCCTGGGGTGTGGTCTGGGACAATATCGAGGAGGGCATGTCGTCGATCCCCGTGGAGGATGAAGCACCCCTCCGGGACTGGGCTGCGTTCGATAGCTACGAACCCCCGGACCCCCTATCGATGGACGATAGAGGCGCTCCCGTGGATTGGGATGAACGCAAGCAGGCCCGACTTCGGGCGAAGGAAGATGGTGGATTCATCTCCGGCGGCCTGATCCACGGCTTCATGTTCATGCGGCTTCACTATCTTCGCGGGTTCAACAACCTGATGCTGGATATCGCCGCGCGTGACCCGCGTCTGGACCGGCTCATCGAGATGGTCCTGGCCCACAACGTCGCCTTGGTGGACAAATGGCTCGAGTGCGGCATCGACATGTTGTCCGGCGGCGATGACATGGGGATGCAGGACACGCTGCCGATCAGCCCCGCCGACTGGCGTCGGTACCTGGGTCCCTGCTTCGAGTCGATCTTCGGACGGTGCCGGGACAGAGGCGTGCTCGTGTATCTCCACTCCGACGGGCACATTCTCGAGATCATACGCGACCTCGTGAAGACCGGCGTCAGAGTGATCAATCCCCAGATCCGAGCCAACACTCTCCCCGGCCTGGTCGAGTATGCAAAGGGCAGTGTTTGCATCTGTCTCGATCTCGATCGCCAGCTTTTCCCGTTCGTTACGCCCGGCGAGGTGAAAGACCACATTCACGAGGCCAGAGATACGCTCTATTCGCCCGATGGCGGCCTGATACTCCACGCCGAGTGCGCCCCGGACGTGCCGCTCGAGAACATCAAGGCCATCTGCGAGGGTTTGGAGGAGGTCGGCTGCGGCCCGAGGTAATCTGGATCATTAGGCAAACGGAAGGGGATAACCGCATGGCACGGAACCAAGAGGACTCAGAACCATCGACGGAAGACCTACTCCTGGACCGGGCGATGTCCATCCATCGGACGGGTATCGTGATGAACGCGGCCGTGATGAGCTCGCAGGCCCTCATCAAACCGGGACGCGACATCGGCAAGCGCTGGCAGGGCCTGGACCTCGGCACCGGCGACCTGGACCTGCCGCGACTGCGGGACGGCGGGGTGAACGTGCTGTGGCAGGCGGTTTGCGGCAGCACGGGTGAGGACGAGGAGAAGATCCCGCTTCAGGGCCTTGAGCTGATCGACTCCCTCCTGACTGACATCGTCGACCGGTACCCGGATGACTTCGAGCTCGCCCTGACCGTGAGCGACGTGCGTCGAATTCACGAGCAGGGAAAGATCACCGTGCTCCTGGGGATGCAGGCCGGGCAGTTCCTCGGGGGGAGCGTTCGGGCCCTGCGCGTCTACCGCCGCCTGGGCGTCCGATACATGACCCTGACGCACGCCTGGACCAATCTGCTGTGCGATTCAGCCAGTGGGGACATCCGGTGGAACGGTTTGAGCGAGGTGGGGCGCGAGGTCGTCCGCGAGATGGGGATCCTCGGTGTGATCCCCGATATCTCGCACGCCACGGATCAGGCGGCACTCCAGGTGCTGGAGCTCAGCCGCGGGCCCGTGATCGCCACGCACTCGAATGCGCGCGCCCTGTGCTGCCCGCCGGCGGAGCTGGCGTGTGCCATGGGGGCCGACTCTCTCGAAGAGAGGAACCTGTCGGACGACCTGATCCGCCGCCTGGCAGACAAGGGAGGCGTGGCCTGCGTGAACTTCGCGCCGGCCCTGGTCAGCCAGAAGTTCTCGGAGGGCTACCCGAAACTCAGGAAGCTCAGGCCTGAGCTCAACGCGCACATGGAGGCGGCCCGCGCCACCCACCCGGACGATGTGGAAGCGCAGCGGGAGGAGAAGGATCGCTTCATCAGAGAGCAAGGCATCACACCGGCCACCCTCGATGACGTGGCCGACCACATCGAGTACCTGGCCGACGTGGGTGGCTGGGATCATGTGGGAATCGGTACCGACTGGGAGGGAACCGGCGGGCATCACCCGCGGCATCTCGAGGACGTGAGCAAGATCCCTCTGCTCACCGCCGAATTGCTACGGCGAGGTCACGGGGAGTCCGAGATCCGTAAAGTTCTCGGCGAGAACATGTTGAAGGTACTGGAGGAGACGCAGGAAGTGGAGATGAAACAGGATGCCTCGTGACCCACGTTGCCTCGCATCAGGCGCAGGCACGGAGGATGTCACGTCCTCGAACCGGAACTGGCATGGCACCTCACTCAGGGGGATGACACGTGGAAACGACACTGGAGGTTGATCTGACCTACGTCGACAAGCCAAAGCGCTATGGCGTTGACGAGCGCGAGCTTGTAAACACCACAATCCACCGGTCTCTCCCCGCCGACAGCGTGGCCCTCGTGCTCGTCGACCTGTGGGACCGTATCTACGTCGCATCCCACCTGGAGCGCGCCAGAGGAATCACGCGCGAGGTGATTGCATCGCTCGCCGACGCCTTCCGGAACGTGGGAGCAGCCGTGGTCCACGCCCCATGTCCCTCGGTGGCAGAGCAGTTTCCCGAGTTCCGGTTCAACAAGGAGATCTCCGCCTCGACCGGGGAGCCCGCGGACTGGCCGCCGGCCGACTTCCGGAACAAGCGGGGGGAGTACGCCGAGTTCGCATTGCCCTCCGAGCCGGCGACGCCTGAATACGACGCCGCGATCCAGGAGCGCAAGATGTCTCCTCTGATCGACGTGCGCAAGCCGGATGTGGTGGTCGCCAACGGCCCGGAGATGCACGCCTTCCTCAAAGATCGCGGCGTGCTCTGGCTGTTCTACTGTGGCTTTGCGACCAATGTGTGTGTTCTCTTCCGCGACTACGGTATGGTCGCCATGGCGCGCCAGTACGGCTACGAAGTGATACTCGTCCGCGACGCCACGACGGGCATCGAGACTGCAGAAACGGCCGACGGCCTCAAGCTCACGGAGGGCGTGGTCGGAATCACGGAACACATTCTCGGATACTCAACGACCTCCGGCAGCCTGATGCAAGCCTGCGAGGTAGTATGACATGGCGCGAATGGCCAGGGCCCTCGTTGCAGTGCTGCTTACCTGGCCTTCCACTCAGCCAGCGGAGGGCGCGGCCGCCAGCCCCACTGAGCAAGCCGTGTCACCAAGATCCAGGAGCAAGGACGTGATCGCCAAACTGGAAAGCCAGGTCTTGCGGGTCCTCGATCCGGACCGGATTCATTCGAGGATCAGCAATGACGCGGTTCGGATGTACTTCGTGTGGCCCGCGATCGACGGTCTGGTATCGCTCTACGAGGCCACCGGGAAGACCACATATGTGGAACACGCCGTATCGTGGTCGAAACGATATCGTGACATGGGCAGGGACGAGGACGGCGACGGCTGCCTGGACTGGGACAGCTCGTGGATCGAAGGCCGGAACCACGGACACGTGGAATGGCGCGCGGCTGACGGCGTTGCGCGCACGGTTGCGCTCATACTGACGGACCCGCGGCTCGAGGTGCATAGGGCTGATGGCGAGGCCCTACTGGACTTCCTGGAAACGCACGTGTGGGGGAAATGGACAGGCGGTTTCAGCGATTCGGGCAGCAGGACCACCGTGACCCATTTCATTGGTCGTATGGGTAACATTGCACTCGGCCTGTACCAGGCAACCGGCAAGGATACCTATCAGGAGTTCCTAGCGCACCGAGGTAAGGAGCTCAAGGGCGGCCTCCACCTCAACGAAAAGGACGCCTACATCTGGTACACCTACACGGGAGAACAGCGCGGAAGACGGAAGGTCGTGGATACCAGCCACGCAGGCGACACGGTCAACTTCATCGTTGAGGCCCATCGTGCAGGAATCGTGTTTGACCAGACGGACATACGCCGCCTGGTCAACACCGTCAAGAGGAACCTGTGGAACTCCTCCCTGCCTACCCCTCAGTTCCAGGACTATATCCACGGGGGACCCGAAACATCGAAGTGGAGCACGGGCGGCTACGGACGCACGGGGCGGAATCAGGGAGGATGGACCAAGCTGGCCCAGTTCGACGACGAGCTCAGGGAGATCTACACCAACTGGGTGGAGTCCGAGGATACCCCGAGCAGCCCTGAGACGACCATCCACATCCTGGGCAACCTCGCAAGGGCCTACCGTTTGGCGGAAGATGAAGGTACGAGCCCCTGAGGGATAGCCTATCGGGGGGTCTCTTTGTCTGGGTGGACGTGC
>JASLMQ010000238.1 GCA_030746455.1 Candidatus Latescibacterota bacterium | reverse complement strand
TATTGGTGCTGGCCGAACACAATTCGCTGCTAACAGATGCGCTGGGATACTCCGATGAGCCAGTATGCAGTAGGCACAGTGATCGATCGCAGGTACAGGGTCGTTGGGCACGCGGGAACCGGGGGAAGTGGGTCGGTCTACCGCACGGTGGATCTGTTAACCGATCAGCACGTCGCACTGAAGGTTCTGCACAGGAGCATCGACGACGGCGAAGTGAGGCGTAGATTCCATCGTGAGTTTCAGCTGCTGGCTCGGGTTAGCCACCCGGGAATAGTGCGCACGCTTGGCTGGGGAGCCCATGATGGCAGGCCCTACTTCACCATGGAATGGGTTTCCGGGGAAACGCTTGAGAAGGCCTTGTCGGACGTCGCCACCTTGCAGGAGCTCCGCCGAGGAAGCTTCGCGCATTTTGTAGGGCAGATCGCCAAGGCGCTTGGGCACATCCATCACCTGGGAATGGTGCACCGTGACGTGAAGCCTTCAAACATCATGCTCTCAAGGAGCTCTTGCACTGGCGGATTCTCCGTTACCATTCTTGATCTTGGGCTCGCCAGATTCAGGGAACGCGGGAACTCTGCGATCACCGAGTTGGGTGTCACCGTGGGGACAGCGGAGTACATGTCTCCAGAGCAGGGACGGGGATCTTGGGTCGATCAGCGCTCGGACCTCTACTCACTTGGTGTGGTTCTGTACGAACTGCTGGTGGGCTCGCCCCCGTTTAGGGGGCGCAGTCCTGTCTCAGTGATTCTTAAACACATTTGGGAAGTTCCACCTCCACTCCCGGAATCCGTTCTCGACAGCGGGGTTTCAGCGCAGGGGATTGTGCTTAGGCTGCTCGAGAAGGAGCCCATTGCCAGGTACCAGTCAGCGGCTGACCTTCTGCTAGATTTGGGCAAGATCGGCCACGAGACAGAGGACGAGGCTACGTTAAGGCGTGGTTCGGCCCCTAGATCATACGGAAGAGTTCTGAAACCGCAGTTCGTTGGGCGACACGAGGAGATGGGGCTTCTGAGGAGCATGCTGAGTAAACTCTCACATGGCAGGGGCTCTACGGTTGTGATATCCGGCGAAGCTGGCATAGGGAAGTCGCATCTGCTTGAGGAGCTTCAGGGAGATGCCAGGATTGGTCAGATCCAGGTTCTGCGGGGCGCGTGCTACGAGAAGGCCACGCGAGCCTATGGGCCTTTGATCGACGCACTTCGGGAGACGTCCGATCGCGGCAGACCGCATCCGCTTCTGGAGACCGACGGTGGAAGCCTAAGCCTGTTGGAGTGGATTGCTGGTCCTCATAACAGCGTAGCGGAAATGGACGAACACTCGGTCTTGGACGCTCTGATGCAGAAGATCAGAGATGCCTGCAGATCGACGGCGATTCTGCTCTGCCTGGAGGACATGCAGTGGGCGGATGAAGAATCGCTTCGCTTCCTTCGGCTTTACCTGAGAGACCCTGAGGAGCTTCCACTTATGGTGTGTTTGACTTGCCGGACTTCCAACGAGATCCCTCCAAGCAGTATGAGGGTGATGTTGGAGGACCGGGTTGTCAGGGATGTAGCCCACCTGAGGCTTTGCGAACTGGATGAGAAGTGCGTCGGATACCTCACGGCTTCCATGCTGGGTGAGAGTGAGGTGCCGGCCGAACCCTCGAGTTGGATCTACAAGCAGACCGGTGGAAATCCGCTGTTCGTCATAGAGCTGATGCGGTCCCTGCTCGCAGAGGACCTGGTGCACCGTGATGACCAAGGCTTCTGGAGGTGGGCTCAGATTCCACAAGGCATGCTTCCGGAACGTGCTGGCGAAGCCTTTCGAAGGCGGATCGCGTCATTGGGGCAGACCCAACGTCAGGTTCTGGAGTATGCTTCAGTCCTGAGGGGAGCGTTTGCATTCGACCTTCTGGCGTCGATGTGGAAGGGAGACGAGCTCAGCCTGCTAGAGACCGTCGATGAGCTTTCGAGGTCAGGACTGCTCCGCGAAGAAGCGGGTACAGAGGGTTGGTTTGAGTTCTCCCACGCAATGCTTCAGGAAGCGGTGTACGCTGATCTCCGGCCGAGGAAACGGGAGTTGCTGCATCGCGAGGCCGGCATGGCACTTGAGGAGATGCACGGGGACAGCCTGGATGAAGCGATTGACGACCTGGCGTACCATTTCGCGGGAGCGGGCGTAGTGCCCAAGGCAGTCTCGTACCTCAAGATGTCGGGCAGTAGAGCTCTGCAGGCGTGTGCCTACTCCCACGCAATGCTGTGCTACCAAGAGACCCTCGTGATGGCTTCTGGGTATGATCACGGTCTCAGAGGACCGGATTGCGGGAATCTGGTTGACTCTGAGTTTCTGAGCGACTATGCGAACGCCCTCCTATGCTGCGACCGGATCTGTGACGCAGCGGAACAGTGCGAAAGCGCGGTACGCATTGCGGAGGCGGACGCACCAGGGACACGAGCACGGGCGCTGCGCACGAGGGGGAAGGTGTTGGTTGCGTTGCGTGGGTATGATGAGGCTGAACGAGATCTAGCAGACTCGCTCAGGATCTACCAGGATATCGGAGATACGGCGAGTGAGGTGGAAGCGCTTGCCGGGCTATCTGCCCTATATGCAGTTTCGGGGCGAGTCGGCGAGGCCATCAAGTACAGCCTGGACGCCGCGGATCGCTGTGCTCGACTAGACGGACCCGTGTATGAGGGAGGGGCTGGCTACTACCGAGCATACGCAGCCTTTCTCGATCGCCGGTTTCGGGATTCCCGCTCCTTCCTTGAGTCAGCCCTGCATATCCTGTCGGGAGTCGAGAACAGCACTCCTCGCCTCAAGTGCTTGGTTCTCCTGGGGGAGGTGGTCTTCTCGATGGGTGATTTTGAAGGCAGTGCTCAGATCCTCGAGCAGCTGCAGAGCCATTGGCAGCGGCGGGGGGCCAAAGGAGCAGAGGCAAGGGTGCTGGCTCTTCTGGGCGACAACAGGGCAGAACTCGGCGAGCCAGATCGCGCGATCAGTAGCTGGCTATCAGCAGAGACGCTGGTGGCTGAGGTCGGGGATGATCACCGGCTCTACCGGATCCGAGCACGGATAGCAGAGACTTTCGCTGAGATTGGTGACGCTGACCGAGCATCGGAGTGGGCAGAGAAGGCCCGCCCCGGCACAGAACTGCCTGGGGTTACTGCTTCCATAGTTCACCGCGGTATCGCCAGTGCCCTCAATGCTGCGGGTGACTTTGCTCGGGCCGAAGAGGAGTTCGGTAGGGCAGCAGATTGCGGTGGGCCGAAGGCCGGATTCGAGGGCACTCGGTCCTTGCTGGCGGCAGGCTGTTTCCATCTTGCTCGGCGGAATTTGGGGACCGCCAGGCAGCTCCTCCAGACGGCACAGGGCGCCTTCGATGACCTGGGTCTGATCCACTTCACGCAACGAGCAGCTGACCTGCTTCAATCGATGGGCGAGGAACACGGAGACGAGACCCAACTGGCTGAGTACGCATCGCGGCTGTCTCAAGGCCGTTTACTGGCCCTGTATGACGGAATCCAGGGCCTTGCGAGGCAACTGAACCTGGAGGCCCTGCTGGACCAGATCCTGGGTCGACTTAGGGAGGTCACCCGGGCAGAACGGGCAATGGTATCCGTGAGGAAAGCCTCCGAGCCGGACGCGACCATGGAGGCGGTTCGACTTCACAACGTAGATGACGAAGCTGCAGAGCAGATCAGCCAGACAGTCGTGAAGCACGTGGCAGACCGGAACGAGCCACTCCTGATCCAGGATGCGCTCGCCGACGAGCGCTTCAAGGCCACCAAAAGTGTGGTGGACTACCACATACGATCTGTGCTCTGTGTACCGCTTCGCGGTCCTGACGGTTCTGTGCTGGGGGCCCTCTATTCCGATCACAGGGGCATAGAGTCCGCGTTCACGGAGGAGGACCTGGCATTCGTCTCTGCCTTCGCGTCACTCGCGTCCGCGGCCGTTGTTAACGCACGGCTCCACACTGCGCTGCAGAAGCGGTCACAGTACCTGCAGACCGAGGTCGAGGATCGCGACCGCTACGATAGTCTGGTGGGCCGGAGCGAAGCCATGCAGGACGTGTATGTGCTTCTCGAGCGATCAGCGTCAATCGATGTCACGGTTCTCCTGCGGGGAGAGACGGGAACCGGGAAGGAGCTGGCAGCACGGGCCATTCACTACAACAGCCCTCGGCACAAGCGTCCATTCCAGTCCGTAAACTGCGCCTCGTTTCCCGAAGAGCTTTTGCAGAGCGAGCTCTTCGGACACTGCAGGGGAGCCTTCACCGGTGCATCGGATGACAGGGAGGGAATCTTCGAAGCTGCGGATGGCGGTACGGTGTTCCTCGACGAGATAGGCGATTCCACCCCCCAGGTCCAGGCGAGTCTGCTCCGGGTTCTGCAGGAGGGCGAGATCCGAAGGGTCGGCGACAGCCGCGCTCGCAAGGTGGACGTGAGGGTGGTTGCGGCCACGAACCGGGACCTGGAGGAGGTGGTGCGCGAGGCGAGCTTCCGCGAGGACCTCTACTATCGACTTCGCGTTATGCAGATCGAGCTGCCCCCTCTCCGGGATCGACAGGGGGATGTTCCCCTGCTGGCCGGGCACCTGCTGAGGACGGTAGCCGAAGAGGTAGGCAAGTCGGTTGGCGAGCTCACTCTCAGTGCCGTCGAAACCCTGGTGGCCTATCAGTGGCCCGGCAATGTACGTGAGCTGGAGAACGAGAT
>JASLMQ010000237.1 GCA_030746455.1 Candidatus Latescibacterota bacterium | reverse complement strand
GGTACGAGCCCCAGGCGCAGTTCCTCAAGGGCGCCGTCGACAGGGGCAAGCTGGGTAAGGTGCTTTTCGGCCGTGTGCAGGCCCTCCGCCGGCGCGGGATTCCCAACTGGGGCGTGTTCGGGCGCAAGGAGCTCCAGGGCGGTGGCCCGATGATCGACATCGGCGTCCACGTCCTCGAGGTCACACACTACGTGATGGGCTCGCCCCGGCCCGTGGCGGCCAGCGGCAGCACCTTCACCTACCTGGGAAACAAGCCGTCGAACATCGTGTGCGAGTGGCCGGGTTGGGATCACAAGACCTACACGGTCGAGGACCTCGCCGTGGGCCAGATCCGCTTTGAGAATGGCGCGATCCTCCACATCGAATCGAGTTTCGTCGCCCACATCGAGAAGAACGTCTGGAACTTCCAGCTGATGGGTGAGAAGGGTGGGGCCACGCTCGATCCGGTGGCCATCTACCACGACGACATTGGACACATGCTCAACAGCCACGCGGGCTGGCTCCCCGGATCGGGCTTCCAGCAGAACATCACCTCCAAACTGCGCAACTTCGCCGACCACGTCATGTATGGCAAGCCCACAACGGCCCCCGCGGAGCACGGACTGATGGTCCAGAAGATGCTCAACGGCATCTATGCCTCTGCCGAGAAGGGCCGGGAGGTCAAAATCAACTAGCATGGCGGCCTACCGCATCACAGAGGAGCTGAAGCGCTTCAACCAGCGCTTCACAGCCTTCTCCCGAGCGAAGTGGGACGATTCCAGCGCGGCGTACAAGGCGGAACAGGAATCCCGCAAGCCCGCTGGTGAACGACGTGCGCACGGCTACGGGAAGCAGGACCTCGCCCTCCAGGCCGGTGCATGGGCTGTGGCGCGAAGCAAAATGCAGGGTCCAGGCGCGCCCGGCTCGGACGTACAGGAGATGGGCGTCGAGGATGGCGAGACGCACGACCGGTACGAGCCGGACGATCTTGGACCCCTAACCCGGCAGGTCAAGGATGCGGCTTCGCTCTACGGGGCTGACCTCGTCGGTATCGCGCGGGTCAACCCCCTCTGGGTCTACGCCTGCAACAACGACGAGAAGCCGATCCATCTGCCCGCTGGCGTGGACACCGCTGTGGTGATGGCCGTGGGTATGGACTACGAAAGGATCCGGACGTCTCCCTCGGCTATCGCAGGCGCGGCAACCGGCAACGGCTACTCGCGAATGGCCTTCACGGGCGCGTGCGTAGCCCGGTACCTCACCGAGCTGGGCTGGCGCGCGAAGGCGTGCGGCAATGACACCGCATTGAGCATCCCTCTGGCCATCGACGCCGGACTCGGGGAGCAGGGCCGCAATGGGCTGCTGATCACGCGAGACTTCGGCCCCAGGGTCCGGCTCTTCAAGGTCCTCACCGACGCCCCGCTGGTCCCGGATGAGCCGGACGTCTTCGGGGTCGAGGCCTTCTGCGACGTCTGCCAGAAATGCACGAAGACCTGCCCGTCGAAATCCATCACTCCGGGGCCGATGACGGACAGGGGGCCCACGCCCTCCAACAACCCGGGGACGCTCAAGTGGTACACCAACCCGGATACATGTCTGGCCTTCTGGCGCAGGAACGGCGTCTCGTGTGCCAACTGCATCCGGTCCTGCCCGTTCAACAAGCCCCCGGGCATGCTGCACGATCTGGCCCGCTGGTTGGTCAGGGCGCGGTCGCACACCTTCGATCGTGCCCTGGTTCTCGGCGACGACCTGCTGGGGTACGGTAGGGCCGTGAAACCCGACACATCCGTATAGAAGAGAGCTCTACATCACCGGTGTACCGGTGCGGGCACCGCATCTGTCAACGTCGTAGGGGAGTACCAGGTATGGCACTAACGCGTCGAGAGCGGATGACCCGGATCTTCGAGGGAAGGATGCCCGACCGCCCGGCCGTGAAGCTCTGGGCCGTCCGCCCAGGCCAGAAGCTCCTACATCCCTCCTATGAACCCATCTACCGATTGGGGATGGAGCAGACCGAAGTGGTGTCCGGAGGGGGAAGCGCCTTCGACCTCCACTTCGGGCGTTCGCGGTCGGACATCACTCAGACCCGTCGAGGGCCCACCGACTCGGACGAGTGGGAGAACGTGATCACGGAGATCAACACCCCTGAAGGAACCTTCCGGAGCACGGTCAGGCACAGCACGGTCGGCAAGCCGGGCTACAGAATGGAGTATTTCCTCAAGAAGCCCGACGACCTCAAGCGGCTCCTGTCATTCCCATACGAGCCTTTCCCGTTCAGGGCAGATGCCTATCACGAAGCCGAGAGCCTGGTTGGCGACAGGGGGATCACGGTCTTCGGCCTCCAGCACGCGATGTACGGGCTGGAGCAGATCATGGGATCCGAGCGGTTCGCTCTGTGGAGCCTGGAGTGCCGCGACCTGCTCCTCGAGGCGATGGAGGTCTTTGCGGGGCGGATTCGGGATCACGTAACCGCCGCCTTTGAGTCGGGCCTTCGCCCGATCTTCGGTTTCGTGGGCCCCGAGCTGTGCATCCCGCCCTTGATGTCACCGCGGGACTTCGACGACTTCGTCTATCGATTCGACAAGCCCCTGATCGACCAGATCCACGAGGGCGGCAGTCGCGTGTGGGTACACTGTCACGGCAAGATGGGCCCTGTCCTTGAGCGATTCATGGAAATGGACGTGGACGTGCTCAATCCCCTCGAGCCGCCCCCTATGGGCGACCTTACGCTCGACGAGGCCTTCGCACGCGTTGGCGACCAGATGGCCCTCGAGGGCAACGTGGAGAACCACGACCTGATGACGTGCTCCCGCGACGAGGTCCGCGACATCGTACGCCAGGCGCTCGAGGCGGGCAGGGGCAGGCGCCACATCCTCTGCACCTGCTCCGGATATATGGAGTGGCCGTACCCCGAGGAGCGGTATATCGAGAACCTGCAGACCTACATCGAGGAAGGCGTCCGCTGCGCGGAGGAGATCGGCGCGGGTTAGGGACATTAGAGGAGCAGTTGAGTGCAGATATCCACCGACCGACTCGAGGCACATACCCGGAAACTCGCGGACGATATCGGACCGCGCACCATGGGCAGCCTGGAGGACCAGGCGGCCATCGACTACATCGTGGGCCAGCTTGAGTCGTATGGTTGCGAGGTGGGATACCACGAGATCATCTGCCCCTGCTGGCAGCATCGGAGCACATTCCTCGAGCTCGTTTCCACCGATGAGTCGATCCCTGCCCAGGGGTGCCAGTTCTCGGCCGCCTGCGACGTGGCCGGCGACGTGGTGCACACGACGACTCCCGATGCTCTGAACAACGCACCCGTCGCCGGTAAGATCTGTCTGGCTCCCGTTGGGGTCCTGGGCGGCAACATCGGCCTCCTCAACATCATGGCGCTGGCTCTCGAGGCCCGAGGTGCAGCGGGACTGATCGTTGACCGGGACCACCGACATCCAGATGCCTACGACGGGAAAATCGTCCGTGAGCCGGATCTGAGGCGTATGCCTGTCGCCTGCGTATCCAAGCGCGGGGCGGAGCGCATCCTCGCGTCGCGGTCCCCGGTGCGGCTTCAGATCGACGCAAGCTTCTGGCATGGCCACACCCACACCGTGGTCTGCCCGATCGAGGGATCGGGGCCCGGCCGGATACTCCTGGCAGCCCACCACGACACGGGCGCCGGATCGCCAGGTGCCGTGGACGACGGTTCCAGCGTGGCCATCCTGCTGGAGCTGGCGAGGCTGTTCTCCCGCGAAAGGCCCCCCTGCGAACTCCGGTTCCTGTTCACCGGCGCACACGAGCGCCTGGGGCAGGGCTCGAAGGATTACGTGGGGGACCACCCGGACCTGATCGGGTCGAGCTCGTTTCAACTCAACTTCGACGGGGTGGGTGACATCGGGGGATCACCCACAGTGAAGGTATGGGGGCCCGAACGCTTCGACGGAAGGCTGGAAACTGTACTGCAAGGCAGTCCGTGGCAGATCCGATCCGTCGAGGCCAACCGGATGGGTGCGGACGCAGGGGCTTTCACCATGGCGGGGCTGCCCTCGGTCTACTTCCAGACCCCGCCCCAGGAAGGCAACCTCTTCCACACCCAGCTTGACGACATGTCCTCGCTGGACCTGAATCTGGTCGCCCAATGCGCCGAGGCTGCAGCGGACGTGATCCGTTCGGGTTTCTGGCAAGACTGATCGGGCCGGCGGCACCGTCAAAATCCCTCCGGCCCGCTGCAAGGGAGGCCGCATTTGGCCGCAAACCCACATAGGACTTCCCTGCTCTGTGTGGGGCTCTGCCTGCTGCTCTACCTGGGCTACTGCGTCCCGCTGATCCCGGTTGCCGCGGACGACGTCCGCATGGCGGGCGTCTTCTCCCTCGACGAGTCGGCAACGGCCCAGGTCATCCAGCGGATGCACGGGAGTGGCTCCCTGGATGTCCCCTCGTTCAAGTACGGCGGGGGATTCTACTACCCAGTCCTGGCGGCCGCCTTCCTGTGGGACATCGCGG